>NZ_BJXB01000004.1 GCF_007990775.1 Deinococcus cellulosilyticus NBRC 106333 = KACC 11606
TTATTCATGGAAGCGTCACATTCAACAGCGCGGAAGGGCTTTAGGATACAGGTTGGATGCAACCATTTGATTCCCACTGCCCGTTTCACAAAGAAAGCAAACAGGCAAGAGGGGGCACCCCACAAACTTTTGGGACCATGCCTTTGCTGCAACTGCAGCAGTAAAAGAGAGCAGTTCCGCCCCGGCTTTCAATTCCAGAATCATGTTCGGGGGCAAGGAGCCCGGTGTTGTTCCCCCGCACCCGCCATAAAAGGAGAAAACCATGCCCACCCGTGAACTCACATTCTCGACCTTTCAGGAAGCCATTTCATCTGACGGCATTGTGCTTGTGGACTTCTGGGCCTCATGGTGCGGTCCTTGCCGCACCTTTGCCCCGGTCTTCGAAGCAGCTTCCAATGAGCATCCAGACATTGTCTTTGCCAAGGTGGACACTGAAGCAAACCAGGAACTTGCCCAGGCCGCAGGAATCATGTCGATTCCCACCCTGATGGTGTTTCGGGAGGGCATCTTGCTGTTCAATCAGGCAGGTGCTCTGCCAATGCACGTTTTGCGTGACCTGATTGCTCAGGTGCGGTCACTCGACATGGACGAGGTGCGCAAGCATGTCACACAAGCTCAGGGCAGTCAGGCCCAGCCTTAAACTTTGTCGCTTTACGGCCCCTGTTTCAGTGCGACAGGTCAGTCAGATGATGTTCCCAGTGAGGAACTGGTTCACACCCTGATGGGTGTGGACCTTGGAGACCTCAGGCAGGTGGCTGATTGCTGGCCGAACGTGGATCTGACAGACGAAACAGTGCATCAGACTGTCTGGAGCGTGCTGGGAAACATCACCGGGTATCCCCATGGCCGCATGAGCCAATGGCCCAGATGAATCACCTTCAGTGTGGAGTACGTCACTGAAACGGCTGAGAAATTCCGGGCCCTGTACCTGATGTGACACACTGAAGCCATGCCCGATTTGCTTGCCCATCAGCAACAGTACCCAGGGAAATGGCAACCAGAAGCAGGACCTGACGGCAAGGCATCCTTCTGGCTGCCCATCTGGGTCCAGGGTGAGCGCCAACCCGATCTGGGGCTGGATGACCTGGGCAACTGGGTGGTGCCCACGGGGGATGGGTTGATCCCTGCCCAGTTGAGGTCAGTGTTGCTGTTGCCTTTGCTGCATCTTGAACGGGATGCTTTTGAAAAACAGCTCTCGGCCAGACTGGAGGCGCTGAAACTGCCTGTATTGCCGCTTGTGGGGACCCCGGGATTTTCTGGAGTCTTAAGGGTCGCTTCTGATCGGAGGTCAGTGGCTTTTTGGCATTGTTGATGCAGACTTTGAAGGAACCATGGTTTGTGATGGGGTGCGGTCCACCCGCCCTGCCCGCGAGGTTGTTGACTTTCCCAGACACCTGTTTCTCATCATGGATGACGAGGGAAAGGAAAACCATTGCCTGGATTGCTCCGAAAGGACTGGAGGGTCCGTGGTTGTGTGGGACACCCATGAACAGAAAGTCCCCCGCGAGCTCGCTGGGGGTTTTTCTGCTTACCTGGAAGATGTGGTGAACCGGGTTTTGGAACGAAAAGGCTTCTGAATCCACATCTTTGGCACCAGAAAGTATATACTGAAAAGTACATACGGAGGTGAAACCATGACCAGAGGGAAAGTCTTCACCTCGGGGGGCAGTCAGGCTGTGAGGATCCCCCGAGAGTTCAGAATCGACACCACTGAAGTCACCATTGAAAGAATTGGGGCAAGCCTGATCATCACCCCAGTCAAGCCAGAGGCACAACGGCACACGTGGCTCAGCTGGTATGAAGACCTCGGGGAAGGGGAGAGCACCATAGAACGTGAACAGCCCGAGGAGCAGGAAAGGAACTGGGAGCTTTGAGCCTGGAAGTCCTGCTGGACACCAACACCTGCATTTTCATCCTGAACCACCGACCTCCCCAGGTTGCGGAGAGATTTGCGGAGCACCCGATTGGGAGCATTGGGGTGTCTTCGATCACAGCTGCTGAACTCTCATTCGGGATGCACAAGTCGGGTTCTGAAAAAAACCTGGAGCGCCTGAAGCACTTCCTGACTCCACTGGCTGTTCTGCCTTTTGATGATGAGGCGGCCAGGGTGTACGGACGGGTGCGGGCGGAACTGCAGGCCAGAGGCACCCCCATTGGACCCCTGGACACCCTGATTGGAGCGCATGCTCTGGCTTTGGGAGCGACCCTGGTGACGAACAACACCCGTGAATTCAAGCGGATCTCTGGTCTGGCTCTGGAAGACTGGTTGTAGGTGGGTAGAAACCCTTCAGGTGGAGCTGGAGGGCTATCACTGGTCATTCCGTGCATCGATTGCCTTTTCACTGTCCAGAACATTCTTTTTTGAAGATTGATTTGGAGCATTGGACACGGGTTCATTTTACCCCTGGTTGCGTATGGCTCTGGAAAACACTTTTGGGAATTTCATTATAGGTAATAATTTCACAAGCTTAAAGTCCCCCCTCCCGATTCACAATCCTTCCTGAGTTGTCGTATGGGGTGCCCGTCCTGTTTTTTTCCTTGCGGTGGTTGAAAGTGTGAAGCAAGAGCGAAAGCCCGGAGGGTTTTAAGCTGACCTATGACCGCAGTGAAAGTGCTTTCCTTCCCCCAGAAACTCCGTCAACATCTGGGTTACCTGCCCACAGTGGTCCTTGCCAGTGTCTGGGTGTTTCAGCCCCTGCTTGTCTTCTGGGCCTGGACGAACCTCACCCACGCCACCGGGTTCTACCCGGGCCTCAGTGCCTCAAGTCTGCTCTGCCCCCTCACCTCACTGGCCTTCACCGTGACCACCTGGCGCAAAAGGGGCTTCCACTGGACGTTCCTCCTCTACCCTGTCCCGCTGGTGGGAGGGCTGGGTTTCCTTTACCTCAACCTCAGGTGAATCAGAATTGACAGGGCTTGCTCAACCAGCGGAACAGGAATTTTCGGTTTTAAGTTTACAGTTTACTGAAAGTCCCCGATTTACTGGCTTTTTTCATGTAAAGTTGCAGCAAGTTTTTAAGTTTGCCCACTCGAAACTGCCTGCATCCCACAATTGGGGTTTAAAAAGTGCATGGTCTTGCTTGAGACCCCTCGGGTTTGGACCCACCAGATGCTTTCAGCCCCAGCTAAAATGAATGGGTGCAACGATTTCAAATCTCTTTTGAACACCGCAAAACCGTGAACTTGCCGGACCGGGCCACCCCAACAGATGCCCAGGCCACAGGCGAATACATCCCAGCCAGCCTCCGCATCATCAACCGCTTTGAAATGGTGTTGGAGCGGCACCACATGTACACCCCAGAAACCACCCTCAGGGGCATCCTGAGGTACTTCGACCAGAATGTGCTGGCTTACCTGTTCGGAGCACAAAAAATCCATTACTGGTCCAGAACACGGCAGACAGCAGGTGGTGTGTACATCAACATGGGGCCGGAGTGGTATGGCTTTCTGGACTTCTTTCGGGAAAAAACCGGTAAGAAGCTGCACCATGAAGCGGACCAGAGTGCGTTGACCGAATCGGATCAGGAACTGGCCCAACTGGTGGCCGACCTGTCGGATGAATACTTCACCTGGCTGGAGAGCCTCGAGCCGAATGACCTGCATCCTTTTGATCCTCACTCCCGCCGCCACACCATTGCTGTTTTCGAAGGGGACATCAACACGCTGGTCCTCAAGCACCCTTACTCGTTCACCCTGACCGGTTCATTTCCAGAAGCTTTTGCTTTTCTGGAGGGCATCAACTCAGATCGGGATGACGAAAATATCCCTCACTGGGTCAAGAGGTGGTGGGCTTTTGAGCGGGGACTGAAGGTCAAACCCCGCACTTTTGATGGCATCCGGGATTTTGCGGTGCACCTCTATCAGACCCTTGGGGATCAGGGGGCGCTGGCAGAACTCTTGCACCTGTACCAGACATTTGAGCCTACTGATTGGGAAGGAAATCCCTTCTCACCCTGATCCAAATCCATTCCAGGGCGTTGGGGCAAAAGCTGTGGGTGGGTGAACTTTATCTTTAAAAAAGCGAACAATAAACTTGAAAAAGAAACTTTAAACTTAAAACTGACAGTTTTCATCAGTACGTCCAGCAGCAAAAGTCGAAGCTTCAGGCCTGAGGGACGCCCCGGGTTTCCAGGTGGATTTTCCGCCCCCGGTGTTTTGCCGGGGTGCTGTTCACCCTGAGCTGAGGCAGGGGCAAAGGCAGGGAGGGGAAAAGAGCAGGGAAGGGGAGAAGGAAACCGGAGGGGGGAGGGAAAAGCAAGGATTGTGGGGGGAGGTGGTCTGGCCGCAAATGTGAAAAATTTATCTTATTCTATTCTGTTGAAGTTTCTCTGTTTCTCCGAAAACACATGCTTTTTCCCAGGTCATTGACATCAGCATACGCACACAACATAATCAAGCAAGATGTACACCCTCCAGAGAATCCGCAGGCACCCATCCTTCCTGGGCCAATACCCCAGCTTTGATGAAGCAGCCCACTCTGCCCTCCAAAGGGTTAAAGGACCGTAGCTGTCACCGGGTATCATGCAGCCTTTTTTTATTGATCAGCACATCATTTATGACTTTAACAGATGAATCAACTGTCTTTTCTCAAAAATTTCCAGTAGCCTTTCTCGAGGACTCCAGCCTGCTTCAGGCTCTTCTACCACTTGTGGCCAGCTTAACATTTCCAATGCACGTTCCTGAGGCCACAACTGCAAAGCCAGATCAACATAGAATCTGCTTCTGGCAGCGTTCCCAGCTTGACTCTCTAATTCAGCTCTCGCCAGGCAATCGAGGGCTACCTGAGCATCATCACCCAGTGGACCAGACGTTGCTGGATGGTCCAAAAACAGTTCATAAGTGAATGCTTGAGAATCCGTTTGGATGTTCTGCCAGGCGGCAGCAAAACGGTGGAGATTCAAAAACCACAGCTCCACCACTTCGCTGAGCATCGGCCACAAAGCCACACGTTCACCCAGGGTTGCATCCGAGAACAGCACCAGAAAGTCCCCTTCGTCGACTTCCAGAACAGGTAGACCCAGACCACTGAGTTCCAGCACTTCACCTGACTCCAGCACCTCATCCATCTGGTCGAGGGCTGAGATGATCTCCTGAGTTCCCAGAGGTCTGATGGGCACAAACTGGTCTGCTGGCCATCCAGAACGATCCAGACCATCGTGTTCTCGCAGCAAAGTGGTGAGCGTGGCAGGCAAAGGCTGACCCCACCTGTCTTCCAAGCGTCGCAGGTCTTCTTCAGAGGCACCCGGTTTCAAAGGAAGATGGAGGTTTTGACAGGTGGACCAGAGCATTTCCATGCCCCATGTTAAATCAAAAGTCTGCCTTTACTTCTTCTGATACATGCTTTTGATGGTCTCTCAGACAGAAGGAGACATCCGCTCATCCCGGTACTCCGGGTCTTCAGAGTCCCAGATCAGTCTGAACTTCAAACCCGTCAGCTGATGCTGTTCCACCTGATGTTTAAAATCCAATGTGGCAAACATCCGGTTCAGTTGTGGGACTGTAAAAATGCCTCTGTCTGGCAAAAGGTCTGGCAGGAAAGCATCAAGCCCGGGGTCGTGATATGCCGTTCCAAGTGGTCCTGTGACGGTCTCCACCGTGTTCTCCAGGCCCAGGGCGTCTACAGTCA
This sequence comes from Deinococcus cellulosilyticus NBRC 106333 = KACC 11606, assembly GCF_007990775.1. Classification (NCBI taxonomy): domain Bacteria; kingdom Thermotogati; phylum Deinococcota; class Deinococci; order Deinococcales; family Deinococcaceae; genus Deinococcus; species Deinococcus cellulosilyticus. The sequence continues at coordinate 5,627 of NZ_BJXB01000004.1, forward strand.
CCGTGGAACGCCAGTGGTGCAGAGTCCTGCTGCATCCAACACCACATGCTGGGCACAGTCCCCCAATGGACCCGAGAGAACCTTCATCTGGTGTGCTGCAGTGACAAAAGCTTTAAAGCCTTCAGTCAGGAACAGGTCGGCAACGGGTTTCCGACTGAAGGCCTTCTTGACCTTTGCTGGCAGGGTGCTGTTCTGCAAGTAGGTGGGGTGGTCTTCTGCTTCCACCATGGGAATGGGCCCTGTGATGAACTGACCCCTGTGGGCTTCAAACAGTTGATGGATGGTTTGCCGATCTGCTTCGGTTTTGGTGATGTATCCAGGACGGTACTTGTGGGTGGTGTTTTCCAGTGTGGTATGGACCATTTGATAAATCTGCATAACGTTTCTAGCCTTTCATTGAAGTGCTTTGACGTCATTTTGAGCCATCTTGCCCTGAAAAAGTCCGGGCCTCCTCTGAGGAGTGGCATGAAAAGCCAGAGGGACTTTGAGGTGGCGTCACGTGCACGGATAAAGTGCAAATGCAGCGTCTTCCGCAACACCACCTGATGTTTTATGCTGCAGGTGTTCTCAGGCATTCACACCCTGTCTCCTGTCTGGGACCATTCTCACATCACAATGGAGGTTCTTTTGAAGCCCACCGTTTCCCTGGACGATGTGGCCGCCCCTGCCCCTCTGTTTTCATGGGCCCTGGTTGGTCTGTCCCTTTCCACGCTGCTGTCCTCGCTGGGCACCAGCATTGCCAATGTTGCCCTTCCCACACTGGAGGTGGTGTTTCATGCCTCTTTTCAGCAGGTTCAGTGGGTGGTTCTGGCCTATTTGCTGGTCATCACTTGCCTGAGCGTCAGTGCTGGACGCCTGGGAGATCTGGTTGGACAAAAACGCCTGCTGCTGATGGGGCTCGGTGTGTTCACTGTGGCTTCCCTGTGGTGTGGGCTCTCCAGCAACCTGGGCATGCTGATTGCAGCCCGGGGCTTGCAGGGTCTGGGGGCGGCCATCATGATGGCCCTCACCCTGGCCCTGGTGGGGACAACCTTTCCAAAAACAAAAATGGGAGGTGCTGTGGGTCTGCTTGGAACGATGTCCGCAGTGGGCACAGCCCTGGGTCCCTCCCTGGGAGGGGTGCTTTTGCAGGCCTCGGATTGGCCTGCACTGTTTTTCATGCAAGTTCCCCTCGGGATCAGCGCCCTGTGGTTGCTTCACCGTTTTCTGCCTGCAGACCAGGTGAAGTCTGATCTTTCATGCGCCCGTCTGGACCCACTGGGCACTGGAATTCTGGCAGTTACCCTGGCCTGCTACGCCCTCTCGATGACCCTTGAGCACGGCCACTCAGGGCAGGCCAATGGGGTTCTGTTGTGTGTTGCCCTTGCAGGACTGCTTGCTTTCATCTGGCTGGAAAATCGAGCACCTTCACCCCTTGTGGACCTGCGAACCCTCAAACAGCCTCTGCTGGGAGCAGGTTTCGTCCTGAACTTGCTGGTCACCACGGTGGTGATGGCCACCCTGGTGGTGGGGCCTTTCTACCTGTCTGGTGGCCTGAACCTGAACGCTGCACAGGTGGGGCTGGTGATGACCTGTGGACCGCTGGTCTCTGCCCTGACAGGTGTTCCCGCAGGTCGTCTGGTGGATCGTTCTGGTGCCCTGAAGATGACCACCGTGGGACTGGTGGCCATGCTCACCGGCTCCCTTGTTCTGGCTCTGGTCTCCTCCAGATTGGGAGTGGTGGGGTACATTGTGCCTCTGGTGCTCCTGACCTCCGGGTATGCCCTTTTCCAGGCCGCAAACAACACTGCCGTCCTGAAGGGTGTCTCCCCGGAGCGTCGGGGGGTGATGTCGGGCCTGCTCAGCCTGTCTCGCAACCTGGGCCTGATCTCGGGCGCTTCGATGATGGGAAAAGTGTTCATTCTGGGGTTGGGACCTTCCAGAGACGTGGGGACCGGGATGGAGGTTGTTTTTGGCGTGTCTGTGGGTCTGGTGGGGGTGGCGTTGCTCGTTTTGCGGGCCAGTTCCAGGGCGAGCCAGCGCAACGCAGAAAGCAATTAGCAGTTTGCCTTGAAAATTGACCCTGTGGAACTCAGAATCACAGGGTTTTTTCAGGTTTTTTCAGGTCAGAGATTTACCGTTAAATGAAGCCTGCTTTTTTGTGCTCCGTCTCCTGGCCCAGTTCAAGTGGGGCAAGTGCAACCTTGCCTGCCCAAAGGAGCTTTATGATGCGAAACCCCTCTTTTCCCGGTCTGTTGGCTTTGCTGCTCACCCTCTCTGCTTGCAGCAACAGCCCAACCGCACCTGCCCAGTTCAACCCTCAGGCCCAGCATTCTGGAGGCGGTGCGGACATCGGCGACGGCAAAATTGTCCGCCTGCAGGCCGTGCACAGCGGAAAGTGCCTGGATGTCTCGGGCATCAGCCAGAACAATGATGCGAATGTGGTGCAGTGGGACTGTGTCGACAACAATCCCAATTTCAACCAGGATTTCAAGCTGAAACGGGTGAGTGCAGGAGGCGTGTACTACCAGATCATCGCGCAGCACTCCCAGAAGTGCCTGGATGTGGTCGGGTTCAGTCAGCAAAACGGTGGGAGGGTCGCCCAGTGGGATTGCCATGCGAATCCGGATGACCCGAACCTCAGAAATCAGCTTTTTGCCCTGTGGAGTCTCGGGAATGACACCTTTCATCTGGTGGCGAAACACAGCGACAAATGCCTGGACATTGCCGGAATCAGCCAGCACAGTGGGGCCCAGTTGACCCAGTGGTCGTGCGTACAGGGGGCAAACCAGAAATTTCGCCTGATGCCCACCTCGCATGGTTCTGGGCCTGGACCTTCACCGGAAAAAGAGTACTGCGATGACTTCCACACCATCCTGGTGGGTCCCTACAAGTATGTGAACAACACCTGGGGCAGCAACAAGACCAACGGGCAGCCTTACCGTCAATGCCTGCAGGAACGCACGTTGAATGGGGTCAAGCAGTACGGCTGGAACTGGAACTGGCCCGGTTTTGAGCCCACCGTGTACGCCTACCCTGAAATCATCTTCGGCTGGAAACCCTGGGATGGGGGAGCGTCCACCGATGCCCGCTTTCCCATGCAGGTCGGGGGCATGCCGAATGTGATCCTGAATTACGAGGTGGAAGGCACCCGCAGTGGTCACTTCGATTTTGCTCCAGAAATCTGGCTGACCCGCTCTCCAGGGGCAGGTGCAGCGAGACCCTGGGACATCGCCACCGAGATCATGGTCTGGCTGGATTACAACGATGGGGCGTATCCTGCAGGTTCCAGAGTGGCTTCAACCACCATCGATGGGGTGCCTTATGACCTGTACAAGGCCCGCATTTCCACCGGGGAGGCCTCCTGGGATTACCTGACCTACTATGGCCCAAAAGGACGCAACCGGGCCACCCTGAATTTCAAGAACTTCATTCAGGATGCGGTGTGGAGGGGTTACGCCAGCAGCAGCCATCACCTGACTGGGATTGAATTCGGGGATGAATCGTCTGGAGGCACAGGCAACATCTGGGTGAAGCAGTTCTCCGTTGCTGTGCAGTGATCTTGCAACAGGCCAAAAAGGCCAGCGGAATTCCGCTGGCCTTTTTGGCTTTCATTGCTTTTGATCCCATTCCCCTGATTTTGCGCTTCTGATCCGATGAATGTGTGCCGTAGGGTGTGAATCTGTCCTGCAATCTGCTAAAATTTGCTTCTGATCCAGGTGGCAGGACAGCACGGTCCTGCAAGCCAGCCCCGCAGGTTCCTGATGCATGTCAGGAGCACGCCCGTGCCCTGGGAGGGGTGGCTGTCCACTGGAGGATGAAGGTGCCCGGATTCACCTGCTCAAGCCTGTCTTGCTGAGCAGCACTCTGGACACCACCACACTTGCACATTCAACTCTCGGCTGCCACAGCAGTTGCACCAGGGGAAACCACCATCGCCATGAGCATCAAGCTGCACGAGCTGCACCACCATCATCTTGCACATTCAACTGCAGGGGCACAGTGAACCTGACACCTTGCGCCACGACCTGTGCCTGTCAAATCTGCACGGACGGGCCCTTTGAGGGCTGTTCTTTGCTTTCTCGCTTTCATCTGCCTTCTTGCATGCATCCGGAACTCCTGTCAGCTCCGTCAGAAAGGATTTTTTCATGAGCAGGTCTTCTGGCTCCACCAACCTTCCAGAGCTTCCCCTCCCAACCGAAGTGGACTGGGAGGCCCAGTTTGAGGCTGCCGACTGGCAGACCGCCCGGCAATTGATGCACAGCGGTGGGGTCATGGCCTGCACCGAAACCAGCGGTCTGCTGGATGGCAAGGTTCGAGATGGCGTGCAGGTGTTCCGGGTGAAAGTCTGGCTGGATGCGCCCGTGGAGGGTGTGTGCGGTTGCCGCAGGGCGCGGGGAAAGACCACCTGTTCCCACATGGCCGCCGTGTTGCAATGCTGGTTGGCTCCTGAAGCGGACCCTGCCCCGGTCATCCCGCAGCTTTCTTTTCTGGACCAGCAGCAACTGCACCGCATCGGGCAGGATTACCTCGCCCTGCACACCCTCAATGAGGCCAGCGAACTGAAACTGCAGGCCCTGTACCGCAGGGCTCCGGCAGCGGTGGAGGCACAATTGCAGCGTGAGGGTCTCACCGAACTCCTGAACCTGGCCCAGCCCCACCAGGACGTGGAAGAAATGGAGGAGGCGCAGGTGCAGGTTGCGGCTGAATCCCTGCCTTCTCAGCCGGTGCAGGAGGTTCTGGAGGTGGGTTCCCTCACCCTGTCCTTGCCTCGCCCTGTGCCTGCTGCAAAAGCCCAGCATCCTTCCCAGCGTCCGGTGCGGGCCACAAGACAGGAACAGCTGATTTTTGGTCTGGATCTGGGACGGGCACGCCCACACAACATCCACCCCCGCCTGATCCCTCTGGTGGCCGATGTGCAGCAGGGGTCTGCTTACCGCCCACGGCCTTACGCGGATGCCAGAGGTGCATTTGTGCCCTCTGCAAGGGAAGTGCTTTTGCTGGAACGGGTGATGGATGCCCGGGCCCACCAGCGGCTCAGACACACCGAAACCACAGACCAGCTCTTGCACGAGCTGCTCTCCGAACGCCGCCTGTATGTGAATGAGCAGTGGCAGCGTCCCCTCCAGCTTGCCGAGGAACGCACCAGTGAGGCCCACTGGGAAGCGGACCCCCAGGGCAACCAGCACCCGGTGTTTCAGGTGGTGCCCTCGGCGCGCGCCCTGGTGCTGCACTCCATCTGGTACGTGGACCTGCTGAATTTGCAGATGGGTGCAGTGAAGACCATCGTGCAACCCCACCAGCTCACCTATTTCATGACCTTGCCTCCGGTCACCCCCGATCAGGTGGCGGCCACCCGTCTGGCTTTGCGGAACCTCGCTGGAAACCATTTGCCTTTCCCGGAAGAGGTCCCGTTCGAGGAAATCCACGCCAAACCCGTACCACACCTGCTGGTCTCAGCGCAGGACTGGGTGATCGGGTCCCTCAGGGCACCTGTGCCTTACGCCTCCCTGACCCTGCACTATGGGGATGAGGCCGTGCCCATCAAGATGCTGCCCAACCTGTCCAAATCCGTGAAGGCCCTGCCCTCTCTGCGCAGCACCGAAGAAGGCCGGCTCAGGGTCATGCACCGGGACCTCGCCGCAGAGCAGGGGGTCCTCAGACGCTTGCAGGCGCTGGATTTTCATCCGGTGAAAAGCAACCGGGACGACACCCTGCACTACCGTTTTGGCAGCAAGGGACAGTTCGTTCCAGAGCACATGTGGCTGCACCTGCTCAAGCACCTCTTTCCGGAGCTTCGCAGCGAAGGCTGGCAGGTGAAGCTAGACCCCTCTTTCCCCTTCAAGGTGGTGCCTTCGAAATTGGAGGCCCGCGTGCTGGACGAGGAAGGCTGGTTCACCCTGGACCTCGGGGTGGAGGTGAATGGCGAAACGGTGTCTTTGTTGCCGATGCTGCTCGCCTGGATGGAAAGCCACCCGGAGGAGGTCAAGGAACTCCTCGATGGCGAAGATGCCGAGCGCACCGAATACCTTCCCATTGCACCCAACACTTTTGTTCCGGTGGAATTGCACCGCCTGCGTTCCATTCTGCGCCTCCTGATGGAATTTTACGGTCCCAGAGAAGAGCCCGGCCTCAGGCTTCCCCGCATGGCTGCAGGTCTGCTTGGCGATCTGGAAGGCCACCCCGAGCTCACCTGGCAGGGGGGACAGGAGGTGCTGGCCCTCGCCCGCAACCTCGGGCAACTCGGGCCCACCAGGCGGCCCAGACTGCCAAAAGCCCTCAAGGCGGAACTGCGCCCCTACCAGCGTGAAGGGGTGGGCTGGCTGCAGCTGCTGAGAAAAACCGACTGCAACGGCATCCTGGCCGATGACATGGGCCTCGGGAAAACCCTGCAGACCCTGACGCACCTGCTGATCGAAAAAGAGGGCCGCAGGCTGAAGAAACCCGCCCTGATTGTGGCCCCCACCTCCTTGATGCGCAACTGGATTGCAGAAGCCGAAAAGTTCACCCCGACCCTGAAAACCCTGCTTTTGCACGGTCCAAACCGCAAGCGTCACTTTGATGAAATCACGAAGGCCGATGTGGTCTTCACCACCTACGCCCTGTTGCACCGCGACCTGGAGGTCCTGAAGCAGCATGAGTATCACACCATCATTCTGGATGAGGCCCAGTACATCAAAAACCACCGCAACCAGACCAGCCAGGCCCTGCTGGAACTGCAAAGCGACCACCGGTTGTGCCTCACCGGAACCCCGATGGAAAACCACCTGGGGGAACTGTGGTCCCTGTTCCGCTTCCTGATGCCTGGCCTCCTGCCCAAAGAATCCGAGTTCAGGACGCTGTTCCGTGCACCCATTGAGAAAGAGGGGGACACGGTCAAACAGGCCCGCCTGTCTCGCATGGTCAAACCCCTGATGCTGAGGCGCACCAAGCAGCAGGTCGCCACCGAACTCCCTGCCAAAACCGAGATCACCGTCAAACTTGATCTTGAAGGGGCACAGCGGGACGTGTATGAGACCATCCGGGTGGCCATGCAGGACCGCCTGAAGAAAGAAATTGCAGACCGGGGCATTGCTCGCAGCCAGATCCATGTGCTTGATGCATTGCTGAAACTCCGGCAGGTGTGCTGTGATCCCAGGCTCCTGAACATGGAAGAGGCAAGGCGGGTGAAGACCTCGGTGAAACTGCAGTGGCTGAAAGACACTGTGCCGGGCATGCTCGAAGAGGGAAGAACCATCCTGATCTTCTCGCAGTTCACCACCCTGCTGTCCCTGCTCGGGATTGCCCTGAAGGAGCTCGGGATCGACCACGCCCTGCTGACCGGACAGACCGGAGACCGGGAACATGAAATCCAGCGTTTCCAGTCGGGCGAGGTGAAAGTCTTTCTGATCAGCCTGAAAGCGGGCGGGGTGGGTCTGAACCTGACGGCAGCAGACACGGTGATCCATTACGACCCCTGGTGGAACCCTGCCGCCGAAAACCAGGCCACAGACCGCGCTTACCGCATCGGGCAGGACAAACCGGTCTTTGTGTACAAACTGGTGACTGCAGACACCATTGAGGAGAAAATCCTGGGAATGCAACGCTTCAAGGCCGCCCTGGCTTCAGGGGTGCTGGAAGGTTCTCTGGGAGAGGGCCTCAGGATCACCGAGGAGGAACTGGCCGGATTGTTCGCAACTTGATGAAACGAAAAAGGGGACAGGTCGATGTCCCCTTTTTCGTTCAGAACATGGAATTGAGCGGGTTTTCAGGAATGGCCTGGATCACATCCCAGTGCTCGGCAAGTTTGCCATTCTGCAACCGGAAGATGTCCACCACTGCACTCCCACGGTCTGCGGGATTGAATTTGAAGTGGGAATGCACAATCACAAAATCACCGTCTGCATAGATGTGCTTGATCTCGGTGGACATTTTTGCATCTGAGGGCATGCTCTGAAAGAACTGGGGGAAAGCTTCTGTGAAAGCCTTGCGCCCTGTGGGCACGGTGGGATTGTGCTGAATGTAGTTTTCGTCCAGAAAGTCCGGGATGATGCTCAGGTCGTGCTGGTTGAAAAAGCGGTCGTAGAACTCGGTCACGATCTGGAGGTTTTTCTGCTCCTGGGCATTTCGTGCAGGAGCGTCTGCGGTCTGCGCGTGGACCAGTGGGGTGAGGGCCAGCAGGGCCAGGGTGGTGAGGGATGCTTTTTTCATCAGGTTCTCCTTGTGCAAGCTTGTTGTGAACATCCAGAATGGACAGCAAACCAGAAGACACATGTCTGGCAGAGGGAAATTGTCCTGTCCATCAACAATCTAGCATGTAAATAAAATTAATACAAGTATTTCAGCCCAATCCAGCAAAGCCTCCCCGGAACCGGGGAGGAAGGACAGACCAGAAAGCTCATGCACCAGCAATCACTCTTCCAGAAAGAAAGCGATGTCGGTTTCGTACTCTTCAGGGTTCGGGGTGTGCGGAACACTTTTCACGTATATTTCTGCGGTGGCTCCCGTGATTCTCAGGCCTCTGCGCAGGGCTTCTTCCACCACGGTGGTGTAGGCTGCACCTGTTCTGTCATAAGGCCCCACAAACCTCCCGATGAAAGCAGGACGGCTTTCAAAGGTGCGCACCTCAATGCGGCCAGAGCCCTGAACTTCACCCTCCACAGGAATGCACATTTCAAGCAGGTTGTTTCCAGATTCATGCTGGTTGTGGCACACAAAAAAACTGGGGTGGCTGGGACGGTACCCCTGCTGTTTGATGTGGCCCATCAGTTCCTGGAAAGCTTGCGGAATCACCTCATAATGGGGAGGTTCCAGGTGGGTGCGGATGCTGAGGGTTTGCAGGGTGGGCAGGCGCTCGGTTCGGTAATGCATGGTGTCCTCCTGTAGGTCGTGCTGCAAGAGCCACAGGGACTTCTGGTGACGCTCAATTTCCTGCTGCAGTTTTTCCGCGTGGCGGGTGAGGACTTCCTGAATGCACTCAGGATGGTCCAGCAGACTGCGGATGTCTTCGAGCGGAAGGTCGATTTGCCGCCATTTGCGGATTTTGCCCGCCAGAGAAATCTGGGACACCGTGTAATAACGGTATCCAGTGAGGTCGTCCACCCAGGCAGGTTTCAACAGACCGATTTCGTCATAGTACCTGAGGGTTTTGGGTGGGAGACCGGCCAGGAAGGCAAATCTGGAGATGGTCAGTTGCTCTTGCATGCCCCTTTACCGTAAGCGTTCCAGCGATTGGAAAGTCAAGCTTCACTTTTTCGCCTGTTCAGGACATGCGCTGGGTCATGTCCTGCACCACATCTGATAAGGTCAGGCCTTCCAGTGTGGAAAGCATGCCACGGGTGGCCTCGGTGAAGACCCACTCAAGAGAACCCTGAATGTTGCGGCCCACCGGGCAGTTCGGGTTGGGCTGATCGTGCATGGAAAACAGGGTTTTTCCTTCCAGCACAGCCAGAAACACCTCTTTGAGGGTGATCTCTTGCAGGGGCCGGGTGATCTGGGTGCCTGCCACCCCCTGCCGGGTCTGCACCAGTCCTGCTTTCCTGAGTTGACTGAGGGCACTGCGCACCATCACCGGGTGCACCCCGATGCTGCCCGCCATGTCTTCAGAGGACATTGGGGTGTCTGGCGAGAGCGCAATCAGGGTGAGGATGTGTACGGCAACGGCATAGCGGCTGGAAATCATCAGAACCTTCCTGTCAGAAAACAGAATACATGTTCTGGCCTCTGGACATTGTGGCGTGTCGACGTTCAGGCAGCCTGCTAGAAAATGAGAAAAAAATGTGAGCTTACAATCCATTCTGATGCCCCTCAAAACCTTTTTGAATCCTTTGATACCCGTCAGATTTCGAGGGGCTTACAAGCGATTTCAGGAAGCCCTTCTGATGTTTTCGACGATAAGACCTGTTATCGTAAAACATTTTCAGGTGTCTTGTGGATTTGAACCTGTTCAGCCCACAGAACCTCAACAGGCTCTGCTTCATTCGATCACCTTCAGATCAAGAATCTGGCCATCCCAGCCAGCAACAGGTCCAGTCGGTCTTCATCACTGCAAACACTTCCCTGCTGCAAGAATCCCTGGGCTTCATCAGCAGACAGAGCTGTACAGAGGCGGGCCAACTCAGGCTCTCACCACTGCTGGTCTTGTGGGCTGATGCGCTCTCCTCTTGAGAATCGGGGCCTGATCCAGCCACCAGCCTTCAGGGCGGTGCGATGGTGGCTCTGCAGAACACACCACCCAAAAAGCCCCCTCAGGGCATCATCCGGGTTTGCACAGGCCGCCAGGCCTTGAGGCCGCCATGCAGTCGTCTTGCATGCTGGTCTCCCCGTTGATGCTGTCCCTGCCTGAGGGCAAGCAACAACAGGCTTTTGTGCAACTTGATCCGGTGGAAGTCGTGGCCCACAGTTTCGCAAATCTGCAACGCTTCTTCCAGAGGGGCCCGTGCCTGCTCCAGATCCCCCAGGTACAGGGCGGCCGCGCCCGCAAAAGACAGCAACAGCATGAGCACCAGTCCAGGTTCTCCCGGCTCCCGTTGTTCGGGAATCATCTGCTGGGCTTTGTGCTGCACCTGAAGGAGTATTCCCTGGGCAAGCTGTGCTTCCAGCAGGGTCACCATGTGCAGCAGGGCTCCCCAGCGGTTCCCAGTTGCACCATGGAGTGAATGCACTCGGTGATGTGTTGCTCTCTGTCCATTCAGGTCACAGGTGCGGCCCAGGCCCACTCTTCCTGATGTTTGACCTGCAGGGCATGCTGTCGGGCCTCTTCAAAGTGCAATGTGGCCCGCTGGTAATCCCCGACCTGGCTGTGGCTGTCTGCCAGGCCCTGCAGCGCCATGGATTGACCATGAAAGTCCTGCACTTCCTGAATAAGGCTGAGGCTCCTGGAAAAAAGGGCCTGCACTTCAGTCCCTCATCCTGGGAAAGCCAGCCCAGGCCCAGCAGGGCATGTGCCTGCCCGGGTTTGAAGTCGGCAGCAGGCAAGGAGGCTTGATCCAGCCAGCGCAGAAGCTTTTTCTCCAGCGCTGGAGAATATTTCAGTGGTCTGATGCAAATGACATGCACTGTGTTGCGGCACCCCTCAAAACATGGTAATATGTACCGGTAAATCCAATCAATTCAAGATCATTTTTCATTGAATCGATTCAATGATGCAGTCTCTTTGCGAAAAAAACACAACCCCCTCCAGATGGACATCAAGAAATGCACACGGAGAGCAGAAGGGCTCCTTTGATGATTTCCCAGACATCACAGCAGAGGAAACCAGTCATGCAGCACAGTGAGATCTCACCCAGCACAGAAGAACTTCTGGTGCTCGAACACACCTTCTGGCATGGGCCTGTCTCCAGAAACCAGTTGATGACGCTCACCGGATTTTCCAAGACCAAAGTGGCTGGCCTGATCACCCACCTCACAGCAGCTGGACTTTTGAAAGAAGACCATTCTTTGCAATCCAGTGGAGGCAGGAGGTCCATGGGAATCACTCTGAATCCCACATGGGGATACCTCATTGGGATTGCCATCGGGGATGCTCAGGTGAAAATCACCCTTGCGGACATGAATTTTCAGTTTCTGGACAGCCACCACCATCCCCTGCACATCAACTCTGAGCCTGTTGATGTGCTGCAGCAAATCCTGGGCGGTGTTGATCGGTTGCTCAAAATGCATCACCTCAAACCCCAACAGGTGCTTGGAACTGGCATGGGACTGCCTGGAACGGTAAATCCCAGAACTGGACCCCTGATGCATTCCAGCCAGTTGCCCAGCTGGCAGGGGATCAACATCCCTGATTTTTTTGCCACCAAAGGGATTTCAGGGGTGTTGGTGGAAAGCGATGTCAACCTGATGGCCCTGGGAGAACTCTGGCATCACAGAAACCACCATTCGGGCAGCCAGAATGAAACCTTCCTGGTGGTCAAGCTGGCCACTGAAATCCGTGCAGGCATTGTGACCCAGGGCAAACTCTTCAGAGGGGTCCACGGAACAACGGGAAATGCAGGTCACTTTTGCATTGATCCAGACGGCCCTTCCTGCTCCTGCGGAAGTTCAGGCTGCCTTGAGGTTTACGCTGGTGCCCCGGCCCTGTTGAAAACTGCCCGGGACAATGCTTTGCGACATGACCATGTCTTCTTCAAAAAATGCCTTGAAGACCACACCCAGATCACCCTCGAAGACCTCATGCAAGCCTGCCAGAATGGGGACACCACAGCCAACCAGATCGTGCAAATGGCAGGGCACCGGGTCGGACACATGGTGGCAGCCCTGGTGAATTTCTTCAATCCCTCCCACATCCTGATCGGGGGAAAGGTGGCCCACATCAGCCCTCGAATGCTGACCAGCATCTGCCAGGGTGTTTATGTGCACGGCCTGCCCCAGTCAACGCGCAATCTTCGAATCGATTATACAAATCTGGGCGAACGCGCCGTGACTTATGGTGCCTTTGCACTGGCCCTGCTGGGTGTCCTGCGCAAGGGAGAAATTCATTGAGAGGCCACAGCGTCTGGTTTTTGTTGTAGGGGTTGGGACTTCTGCCTTTCGCCTTCTGCCTTCTGCAGCGCAACCAAAAAACCTCCCCTCCAGATGCCGCCGGAGGGGAGTGGGCAGGGGGAGAGAGGACTCAGTAGGTCTGGGTTTCGAGTTTGCCGATGGAGACGTTCGCAGAGGTGGCAGTGATGGTCAGGGTCTTGACCCCTGCACCCACACCAGGGAAGTCAATGGGCACCGTCTGTCCTGCGTTGATGGAGAGGGGGATGGTGGTGCCGTTGAAGTTCACGGTGAAGCTGGTGCTGTTGAAGGTGCTGTTGCTGGTGATCAGGATGCGCACGTTGCTGGTGGTGGGCACGTTCAGGCTGAAGGTCTTGTTGGTGCCGTTGGGAATGGCTCCCACGTTGGTGCTCACCACGCCAGGAACGTCGGTGACAGGAGGGTTGGTGGTGACATTCAGGTCTGCGGTGAAGGCCGAGAGGTTGCCTTTGGCATCTTTGGCACGGACTTTGAAGAGGTAGCTGGTGTTGGCGGTCAGGCCCGTGATGCTGGTACTGGTTCCGCTGGTTACGGTGGTCTTCAGCGTGCCGTTCTGGTAGACCTCGTAGGCGGTCACGCCACAGTTGTCACTGGAAGCACTCCAGGAGAGGTTGACACTGCTGCTGGTCTTGCTGGGGGAGGTCAGACCTGCAGGCACAGTGGGGGCCTGGGTGTCGGTGTCACAGGGGTTGCCTCCGGTCAGGTTGGTGCCAGTGATGCTGCCAATGACCACGCTGTCAGACTTGGCGGTGATCACGATGGTTTTGGCTCCAGTGCCGACATTGGGGAAATCTGCAATCACCGTCTGTCCAGCGTCTGAGGCAAGGTCATAGTTGATGCCGTTGAAGCTCACGTTGATGAGCCTGCTGTTGAGGGTGCTGCTGTTCTGGATGGACAGGCGGTAGGTGCCAGCACTGGTGACATTCACAGGGAAGGACTTGCTGGTCCCGTTGGCGATGGCTCCACCACTGGTGGTCACGGTGCCAGGAATGTTGACTGCACCGGGATCGGTGGTGACGTTCAGGTCGGCAGTGAAGGCGGACAGGTTGTTGGCTGCATCTCTGGCACGGACCTTGAAGGCGTAAGTGGTGTTGGGGGTCAGACCTGTGATGCTGGTGCTGGTTCCGCTGGTCACGGTGGTCTTCAGCGTGCCGTTCTGGTAGACCTCATAGGCGGTCACGCCACAGTTGTCACTGGAAGCTGTCCAGGAGAGGTTCACGCTGCTGCTGGTCTTGCTCGGAGAGATCAGTCCTGCGGGGATGCTGGGGGCCTGGGTGTCGGTTCCGCAACTGGGGCCTCCCAGCGAAGAAACCACCTGTCTGGCAGGGACAGAGAGGGTCTTGCCATCGGAGAAGTTGACGGTGATGGGGCTCGCGGTGGGGTTGAAAGCCACGTAGGTTTTGACCCCTGCTTTGTTGAACACGCTGTAGGTGGGGATGTTGGCGGTGACGGAGGTGTCCACCTGTCCCATGGCGTTGATGCTGTGCAGGAACTGGTAGGTGTGGGCTTTGGTCTCTCCATCTTCGGGGGCGTAGGTGGAAGCCTGGGCATTGAACTTGCCGAGGGCTCCTGCAGCGTCGTACATGCTGTAAGAGGACCAGAAAATGTCTTTCCAGCTGTTGGGTTCACGGCCCAGGAAGTCGTAGTTGGTTTTCAGGTAGTTGGGGTTTCTGCCCAGGTAGGTGCTGCCTGCGGTGATGGGCAGCAGGTTGATGCCCAGGATGGCTTCTCTTTCACCAGAGAACCAGGTGGAGAAGGAGCCACCATCGCCCCACACCATGCCCACTGCGGGATAATTGTAGTTGGCGGGGAACACGGTGCCAGGACCGGACTGGTTGAACCAGTACTGCTCGATGGCTGCAGTTTCGTTGGTGTACAGGAAGATCCCCATGTCACGGATGGCAGTGTTGCCGGTGACTGCACCCCAGTTGATCAGGGCCGTGGCAAAGTTCATGTCTTCGCTGCTGGACTCCTGGTTGTTGCCAGATGCGAAGGCAGCGTGACCTGCAGCCCAGGAGTGTCCGGCGTAAGGATCGAAGCTTCTGAGCCTGGGGAACTGGGTGGTGGTGTTGGTCCAGTTGGAAGCGTCCATGATCAGGTCGTTGATGCTGGCCCCCCACGTCTTGCCGCCAGGAGTGGTGCCACTGGCCCAGGTGGGGCGGTACTTGGCGAGAAGTGCTGCAGCCTTGATGAAGTAACCCCAGTGGAAGTGGTGGTCGTTGAGTTCTTCTTCACTGCCGTAACCGTGTGGATAGCCAATCAGGGTGCCCCAGGTGGGGTTGTAGTAGAAGTAGTTGGGACCCTGACCATCGAGCCAGTCCTGCAGGACACGCTGGATGGCGTCCAGGAAGGCGGTCTGTGCAGCGGTGTTTCCAACCTGCTCTGCGAGGGGCACCAGTTCTGCCAGTTTGCCCAGGCCTTTACCGACCCAGTAGGAGTCTCCGGTGGGGTTCAGGGTGGCAGAGGTGTTGGCCTGGTTCACGTAGTTGGCCAGTTCGGTCTTGTTGAGGGTGTTGGCACTGCCGTTGTCCGGGAAGTAAGGCAAGACCCCCTGGAATTTCTGGTTCATGGAGAAGCTGGTTCCCCGATGCACCTTCATCTGACCTCTGGGGGACACGTAGGTGTAAGCGGTGTTGGGGCTGCCGCTCATCCACTGGTGACGGTACAGGGACATCAGGGTGCCTGTTGCAGTCCCTTCCTTGGCCGTGAACGTCAGGTTGAAGTTGGTGGTCATGGTCGCCGTGGAAGCGTTGTAGCTCCAGGTGGTGTTGCTGCCCGTGACGAAGTTATAGGCGTAGGTCTTGTAGTCGTTCAGGGTGTTGACAGAGTTGTCTGGAAGGACCGCAACAGAGTAGTAATCCTTGCCTGCCAGACTGGAGGTGGCGATGCTGCCACTCACGTTCCAGGTGGCTCCAGCGGGTGCGAAGATGCCGTAGTGCTTGCCATTGACGGTCACGCCGAGCACATTGCCCTGGTTGCTCCACACGGTGGGGGTGGCGACAAAAGTGACCTGGGCGTTTCCTCCGGTCTTGGTGGCGTACACAAAGGGCAGGCCGTGCCCGAAGGTGGTGCGCAGGGAGTTGGCACCGTCACTCCAGTAACTGGTGACGGTCCAGTCGCCGTAGTCGTCCACTTTGGTGTCAGGGCTGTTCAGGCCAGAGACCCCGAGGGTGAGGTCAGGGCTGTAGGTGTACTCGTACTTCTGCAGTCCAGCGGCACCCACGATCTGCACGTTGGTGGGGTAACTGATTTCCAGTCCGCTGTTTTTGGCTTTCATGGCCAGCGGGTGAGCGAACATGTTCTCTGAATAGTTGTTCCCGGCGTTGCGTTTGAAGATCAGAGAGGACCAGAATTCGTTGGTGGGGGCTTTCCCTTTGGCTGCACCGTTGGTGGTCAGGGCCGGGCTGAGAATGGCTCCCGAAGTGTTGGTGGGGCCGCCTTTGGCTCCTGCAGGAGGGGTGGTGCCCCAGTCCTGGGCGGTCACTTCTGAGGTGCCTGCCTGGGGAACGACGCTTCCGCAACTGGCGAGCAGGAGACTGAGGCTGAGGAGCAGGGTGGTGGTGGATCTGCCTTTTTTGAACATGAAATACCTCCAGCCAGGAGCACACGCCACTGGCTTGAAAACGTTTGCAGCTGAGGGCTTAAAAAACAGGGGGTTACCTTCTGTGGTAACAGGTGGACTCACGGACGTTCAGGGTCACAGCGACATCGGGCACCTCGGAGTCAGGTGTATGCAGGCGTCTTAAAAGGGTCTGGGCGGCAAGTTCCCCCATCTCAAACAGGGGCTGTCGCACCGTGGTCAGCGGAGGCAGCGAGAAATGGGAAGCGGGAAGGTCGTCGTAGCCGACCAGTGAGACATCCTCGGGAACCCGGATGCCCCGGCGGTACAGGGCCAGTCTTGCCCCATAGGCCATCTGGTCGTTTGCCGCAAAGATGGCTGAGAAATGAATGCCCTGCGCCAGCCAGGATTCCACAGCCAGAATGCCGGAGGGTTCATCAAATTCGCCTTCGTAGACCAGCTCAGGGTGGAACTCCAGACCTGCTTCTGCCAGGGCCAGACGATAGCCTTCCAGACGGTCCGCTGCATCCTTGTGGGAGGAAATGCCTGCAATGTGGGCAATGCGCCTGTGGCCCAGCTCAATCAGGTGGCGGGTGGCCAGTCGTGCCCCATGAACATGGTCCACCCGCAGACAGCAGTGGGACAGTTCAGGGACAAAACGCCCGACCATCAGCAAGGGAAAGCGTTTGCTCAGGGCATGGAGCTGGGCTTCAGGCAGGCGGCCTCCCAGCACAATCAGCCCATCCACCTGACGGCGGGTGAGGGCCAGTACCGCTGTGACCTCATCTTGCGCATCCCAGTGACCGTTGACAAAGATGGGCTGGTAGCCACTCCCGGAGAATCCTGCATCGATGCCACGGGTGATTTCGTCGTAAAAGGGGCTGGCGATGTCCTGGGTCAGCACCCCGATGGTCATGGACTTGCCACGCACCAGTCCCTGGGCACTGGCGTTGGGTTCGTAACCCGTGCGTCCAATGACTTCCAGAACTCTCTGGCGTTTCTCGGGGGTGACCAGTGGCGCGTTGTTCAATGTGCGCGAAACCGTGCTGATCGACACACCAGCCTCTTTGGCGATGTCTTTGATGGTGACATTTCTGCTCATGGGTTTCCTGTGTTGGCATGGAGGTGACCACCATGCTGTGCGGTTGGAGTGTGGTTGGGATGTAAAGACACTGTAACGCGTCAAGCAAACGTTGTCAATAGCTTTACCGCTAAAAATGAGAAAGCTTTCTCCCAGACCAATTTTTGTGTTTCTGCTCCCAGATAGGTTTTTTGAAAAACCACTTTGATCTTTTTTGATACAAAGTTTTTAAATGTGTAAATGATGTGAAACTGTTTCCACCGTTCGGCCTGCACGGTCAAATTAAAAACATCGCCTGAAACGGCTGGTTTACAGGCGGAATTGACAGACGTTTTCAAAACAAAGCAGGTGAAGCAGCCAGAATGAGAGCCTTCCCCCTGGAGACTGCATCAGGTCTGGAATCAGACCTCACTGTTTTCGAAGTGAATCCAGGTGTTTTTCTCGGAGTCGGTGCACCATGCCTCCTGAAGGGAAACAGAACCACTTCCAGAAAACAATGCTACAGTGCATGGGTTTGTGGCTGGAGGGTCACCCTGGGCAATCAGTGAAGTTGCGCTGACTCTGCGACATGCTGCTCAATGATCGCCACTGCGTCCATGGGTCCATTTTCTGTTTGAATGACCTGACCCAGCGTCACAGCTTTCTGCTGCATGGCCACATCCGACACCATGCGCTGAATGGAATCCGCGAGCTTCTGGGCAGTGAGGTTTTTGCGTGGAATGGGAGCAGGTCCAACCCCAAGCATTTGCACGCGGTTCCCCCAGAAAGGCTGATCTCCAAAGAAAGGCACCACCTGCGAGGGCACCCCTGCACCCAGGCCTGCAGCAGTTGTTCCTGCTCCCCCGTGATGCACCACCGCCCGCATTCTTGGAAAGAGCCAGCTGTGGGGCACGCTGCCACTCAGGTGAACGAAATCCGGGAGGTCTCCCCGGACCATGCCTCCCCAGCCTTTCAGCAAAACGGCCCGCTGGCCGCTGGTTTGCAGGGCTTCGAGCACCAGATCAGCAGTCTGTTCAGGGTCCCGGTTGCCCATGCTGCCAAAACCCACATAAATGGGGGTCGGACCGCTGTCCAGAAAATTTTGGAGCTCTGCAGGGGGTTGCCACGATGGAGCATCCAGAAACCAGAACCCGGTCATGTGGATGTGGGAAGGCCAGTCTGCAGGCCGGGGCAGCACGTGTGGGCTGATGCCGTAAAGCACCGGAGGCTGCGGATGCCTCTTCTGGGGTTTTGGACCGAAAAAAGGTGCAGCTGGAAGCTTCAGGACACTCTGACGCATTTTCTGGTCTGCAGAGCGGAAAGACTGCCACATCACCTGCTGCACCAGGTGGTGACTGAGCAGGTTGACGGTGCCCCCCAGTCGGGGACCTCCTGCTGGCAAGAGCACTCCGGGAAATGCACGGGTCGGGGTCATGGGAACCACGTGGGCCTCAATGAAAGGCACATTCAGCTTTTCGGAGAGGGCGCGGGCCAGTGATCCGCCCCCCATCCCTGCCATCAGCAGGTCTGCACCCTCACAGGCGTTCAGGCTGTCTCTGGCCCATCCCAGCACAACTTCCTCCATCAGCCTGGAGGTGTAGCGGTTGATCTCCAGCATGTTGCCTTTCTGCAGCAACTTGCGCATTTCTTCCGACTCGGCCACCTCCTGCACGTTTCCCTCCACAGGCCAGACTTCGAAACCCAGAGCACTTGCCTGCTGCTGGTAATTGGTGTGGGTGATCAGGCGCACGGTGTGCCCCTGCTGAATCAGGGCAGAACCCAGGGCGAGGTATGGCTGGACGTCCCCCTGGGTGCCCAGGGCGAAGATGGCAATGATCATGTGGGGTCTCCTCAGGGCATGGGGGGATTCAGGTCTGACACCAGAAATCCAGGGAGCAACAGGTCGGTGACAACATCGGGAAGGTCATTCCAGACAGAAGTCAGCACGGGATCTTCCATGACCCGCTGGATCAGAAGGCCCAGAATCAGGCTGGAGAGGATGCGCATGTTGAGGGTGTCGTGCTGCAATTTCAAACCACGTTTTGTGGCCCACTGTTGGGCAAAAAGCTCTGCCCCTTCGATCATCGGCTGGAGCACTTCCTGCTTGAAGCGTTCCCTGAGGGGGGCGCTCACCATGACCTCGGAAAAAACGGCCTGAAACAGATCGATGTTGTGGTCCTGCACGGCAGACAGGGCGTGATGCAGGTACATCCTGATGAAATCCCGCAGGTCGAGGCTCATGAGTTGTGTGGGGTCAAGGTCCTGTCTGGCGGTTTCGGTCAGCTGAGAGAAGAGTCCGAGCAGCAGGGCTGCTTTGTTCTCGAAGTGGTAGTAGAGGGTTCCATCTCCGATCCCTGCCCGCTGGGCCACATCCCGGATGGTGGTGGCATGAAAGCCCTTCTCAGCAAAGACCTGCGCTGCAGCTTCCAGAATGTGTTTTCTCCGGGTTGCCCGGGTCTTTTCGTTGAGGTTCTGGGTCACGGTGCCTCTTTTCGAACAGGCATTCAAATTTTCGAATGTCTGTTCGAATCTTAAGCTGCACACTGCCAGGAGTCAAGTCTGGACCCCGATCAGGATGCCGAATTTATCGTTTTCAAGAGAATCAAGCTTCAAGACTGCCCTGGTGCCTCTGCAAGAAGCGCCCTCACCTCGTCATCCCCAACCTCACTGAAGTCCAGATACCACCTGCCCACAGCCTCATAAGGATCAGGGACCTGCAGGCAGATCACTTCATCTGCCTGTACCTGCAAAGCCTCAAGGGCCTCTCTGGAACTGTGGGGAACAGCAACCACCACCCGCGCCGCACCCAGTTGTTTTGCCAGCAGAACAGCAGCTTGCATGGTCGCTCCGGTGGCCACCCCATCATCCACCAGAAAAACGGTGGAACCCTCCAGGTTCAGTTGAGGTCGGTTGCCACGGTAAAGCCTTTCCCTGCGCTGCAACTCCTGCAACTCACGCTGTCGCACCGGTTCCAGACCAACATCTGTCAGGTGAAAGTGATCCACGATGTCCCGGTTGAGGACCTCCACCCCTCCTGATCCGATGGCCCCGGCAGCCAGTTCCTCCCATCCGGGCACCCCGAGTTTGCGCACCACCAGCACATCCAGCGGAACCTTCAGGCTGTGGGCGATGGGGGCAGCCACGGGGACTCCCCCTCTGGGCAGGGCCAGGACCAGCCCCTTCCGGTCTGTGGATTGCAGGCAGATGGTCTCTGCAAGTGCCTCCCCTGCTTTCTGACGGTCCGCAAATCGCTTCATGGCTCACCTCGCTTGCTTCAGCATCCCTGATTGCGGGTGTACCTTCAGTCCAGAACCGCACAAAGTGCATTTGAGGGTGTGGCCTTGCCGATCAGACATCCACCATGACTTTCATGGAGACATGCTTGAATTCATCTGCGAAAGACAGTGCCTCACCGGCCTGATCCAGAGGGTAACGGTGGGTGACCATGCGGTCCAGATTCACCCGGCCTTCTTCCACCAGACGCAGGGCTGCAGGGTAACAGTTGGCGTATCGGAAGATGCCCCGGATGTCCACCTCGCGGGAGGCTGCCGCCACCAGATCAAGCTCCACCTGAGGATTGGGCGGCAACCCGACCAGCACCACCACCCCTCCGGGCCGGGCAGCAAGCATGCTCTGCTGGCAGGTCCTTAAGTTCCCTGCGGTTTCAAAGACCACATCTGCCCCACTGTGGGATTCGGGCAGGTTCCGCCGGGTGATCTCCCTGATGCGTGCCAGAACATCTTCATGGCGTGCGTTGATGGTGTGGGTGGCCCCGAGTTCCCGGATCAGGTCCAGACGGTACTCCTCCAGATCCACGGCAATCAGGGTGGTGGCCCCGGCAGTTTTCGCGGCCTGCAGGGTGGTGCACCCGATGGGCCCTGCCCCATAAACCACGATGGCATCTCCGGGCTTCACCCCACCACGCTGCACCGACCACACCCCGACCGCCAGCGGCTCGATCAGGGCAGCGGCATCATCTGAAACGCTGTCGGGAACTCTGAAGACAAAATCTGCAGGCCACTCCAGGTGTTCCACAAAAGCACCATTCACTGGAGGGGTCGCCATGAAGGTCATCTCCGGGCACAGGTTGTAACGGCCCGATTTGCAGCATTCACAGGTTCTGCAGGGGTATCCTGGCTCCAGCGTCACCCGGTCTCCTGGCTGAAGGTGTTTTACCCCCTCTCCAATGTCTTCAATCACGCCCATCGATTCATGGCCCAGAATGATCGGAGATTCGACCACAAAAGGTCCGATGCGCCCGTGTGTGAAGTAGTGCACATCCGACCCGCACACGCCCACCGTGCGAATCCGCACCCGCACATGACCGGGCCGCACGGGTGGAATGGGTCTCTCTTCGATCCTTACATCTCGGATGGCGTGCAGCACAGCAGCTTTCATGGTGTGGGGTGTGGTTGTCATTTTCGTGTCTCCTGGAAGAAATGAACTGCCCTCCTGAACAGCAGGAAGGGGGTTGAACCCCGCCCCCTGCTTCAGGACACATTGACATGGGATTGATCTGTGATCTGACAGAAAAATCCTGATTTACAGTACGATGGACTCGTGTCCATAGTAAAGCACACCCGCTCTTGAGTTGTCCAGTGGTCGCAGGTGCCCTTTTCCAGCAGACCAGGCAGCCCACCTGTTCCAGACCTCCCAGGCGTCGCACAATCACACCTTCTGCCCCAGGTTCTTCTGCCAGCTTTCCCAGAACCACTCTTCGGTATGAAATCCTCCACACTTTGAGCACACATGCACATGGCGCTTCTGGCCCGGCACCCAGGTCACCAGAGGGCCCAGCAGGCCTTTCAGGTTTCTGACCCTTTCAGGTTTGCTGGTGGCAAAAACCACTTCCTCTCCACAATAACGACAGGCCACCAGCAGCATCACCATCTGCTGGTCCTTCAGGTCCCGGTAATTCAGACCCAGTGCACGCAAATGCTGCACAGCACGTTCTCTGGGGGTGCGTTCCAGTTCCGCAGTGAGCTGATCCACTGCACTTTTTGAAGTGAGGGCACGCCACTCCTGCACCACCCTGCTCCAGGCCGAATCTGAAACAGGACGCTGATCATTCTCATCCTGCAATGCTGCTTCTTCAGGAACCTGCGCACAGTCAGGGCAGAGGGTTTTGCCTGCGGTCATCCCTGCAGGAACCAGGGGTTTGTCCTCCAGAATGTCCTGCATGCTCAGGGAAAAGGAACGGATGGCAGATGTTCCTGGCAGCAGATCAGAGCGTGTGCTCTGAATCAGGAACCCGGCCAGCACCTTTTCTTCGTGCAGCAGGGCAACATCAAACGGGCGCTGCTGGGAATCTGGCACCTGAACGTCTTCTTTCACCTCTGTCCAGGCTTTGACCTTCAGCAGGGTTTCCACCCCTGCCTGTTCAGCACACCTCCCCTCCACACCTGGACACGGTCTTCCCAGACGGAGGCCTCCAAAAGCCTGCAGATCCTGCAGGAGCCTCAGACGCAATTTTCTGCGGGCAGCCACAAAAAGCACATCTTGAGGAGGGGCAGCACAGGTGCCTCCTGCAAGATGGACAAAGTGCGCTGGGAAATGGGGCTCGTCCTGCCCAGGCCGTCTGGCTTTGACAGGCTTACCGCAAACCAGACAGGTGCAAATCTGGTTCTTTCTGGCGGTCAGGGCCGCCACCACCCGACCTTTGTCGTCCAGTGCAAAAGGGAGCATCAGCGCAGCACCCCGGCAAGGCTTTCATGGAGGGGTTCCTCCACCAGATACAGGGCGTCTTTTGACCGGGTGAGGGCCACAAACTGCACGCACTGCTCCCCTTTCAGGGCTTCCGGGGTGAGGGCGTATGCGGCAGTCATCTTCTCTGGGTGCAGCAAAAAGACCCTGTTGGCTTCCAGGCCTTTGGCAGAATGCACCGTGCTGAGCGTGATGAAATTGCGGTCCACGGAAACCATGCTCTGCAGGTAAGTTCTGGCTGCAGCCAGCGAGTGGTGGCCCTGCTCAAAAGCCGTGATGGCCAGGTGCATCACCGAATCAATGCGGTCCCGGAGTTCCAGGGTCTTCTTGAGGGTCACTTTCGGGTCAAGCCTCGCCATCCTCAGACGCCTTTCCTCCTGCACCCTGAACGCATCCCCCTTCTGGCGGATGTTTTCTGGGTGAAACGCAGTATCTGCAAAAAGCTGATCCAGCATCCTGAGGAGCTGGTCGGTGAAATCCCCCTTGCGCAGCCTGGGCCGCTTGCCCATCTGGATGAGCTCGTGGTACATGCTCGCCAGTGGAGCGTTGTACCTGCAAAGCACCAGATCCCCCTCTGCCACCGACCTCAGGAAATAAGGTTCGGTGACGTGCTTCACGGTGCCCATTTTCGCTCCGGGCTGTGCCCGCATCTGGGGGGAGAAGTGGCGGGCCAGCTTCACATGCAACTGTGGACAGCGGTAACTGGTGTTCAGGGGGAGGACCGTGGCCTTCAGGATCTGCTGCACGTGCTTCAGGGAATGGCTGTCTGCCCCGGCGAAACCATAGATCGCCTGACGGTCATCTCCCACAAAGATGCTGCGGCCCCCTTCGTGGATCAGTCCCAGCGCAAAACGCAACTGCAATGGGCTGAGGTCCTGCGCCTCATCCACCAGCAGAAAGTCCACCCGACGGTAATCCAGCTTTGTCGCCACCGGAACGTACAGCATGTCCTCGAAGTCCACCCATCCGCGACCTTCCACCTTGCGGATGCCCTCTTTGAGGAGCAACGGAAGCCGCCACAAACACCATTTCGTCACCTCCTCCGAGTCGGGTTCACGCAGGTCAAAACGGGCTCCCGCCCGCCGGACCTGCATGGGATCTTCGGGTGGGGTGAAAGTCATGCGAACCACCCGCTGCAAACCCACCAGGTACTCGGTGGCCTGGTAGGTGTCCTCCCGGGTGAAAAAAACGGGCACCCCCTCTTTCTCCTGCATGGACCGGGTGAGCAGCGTGCGGTACTTCTGGCTGTCTGGACGGTGCTGCGTCGCCTGAGGGTAAAAAGTCTTGATCACCTGATACCCCAGGCTGTGCAGGGTCGCGACCTTCACATGATCGGGAAGCCTTCCGGTCAACTCCTCCACAATGGCCTTGCTGAACGCACAGTACTGGATTTCCAGATCAGGGGGCAGAACCCTGGCGATCATTTCCAGCGTGGTGGTTTTGCCGCTTCCTGCTGTTGCCCGCACCACCCCATGCCCCATGCCGGAACGCACCCAGGAAAGGATGCGTTCTTGTTCAGGACTCGGGCGCAGGGTCATCTGAGGGCTCATCATACAGACAGCACAGCGGTCAGTGAAACCAGTGTACTGCGGAACTCTGAGCAGCACACTTGAGTGGTTCACAGTGCGGATCAACCCGCAGCACTGCCCGAAACATCAAGCATCCTGAAATGAAGCCTCAGGAGGCACCCATGGGCCAGACGAATGTCCTCTGGTCCACTGCTTTTTTGCAGGTGCTGGTGGGCCCTCGCCACCTGGGTGAGCACCTCATCGCGGCGGAAATGAAACAGGATCACCGACCAGCGCTCCCACCGTCTCAGGTGCGATTGATCGATTTTCGGTTGCAGGTCCATCAAAAGCCGATGGCTGGTTTCCAGGCGGCAGTGCACTTCACTCAGGGTCAAGGTGGGGTCATCACGGGTGAGCAGGTGCAGCACATGTTTCAGGTGCCTTCGGACCCAGAAGAGTTTCAGCACCCTTTCAGTGTACCCAGTGTCCCTGACGGGGTTCTGACCACCGATCAGCTTTTGGTCAGCTTTCTCATTTTCAGTTCAGTGCGTCTCAGACGCATTTCAGTCCGAGGGTGTACTTTGAAACCAGGAAAGGTGCAAGGGTCTGACCCCAGGAGGTGATGCAAAGTGCTGTTCTTGATTTCCCTTCTCATTGGATTGATTCTCGGATGTCTCATTGGTGGCGTGGTCCTGCTCATGGCCAGAAGCATCACCCCCAGCCTTCACACAGGAGATGCACTGGAACTGGAGCCCCGGAAGCAGACCACACCCAGCTGGATTTGAAACGCTGTTTTTGAAGTCTCAGACATCCGCAAAGTCAAACTTGCGGATTTTTTCTGGCTTCATGGAACCCCAGGAGCCAGAAAGGCTATGCAACCCGTGGTCCTTCAGGCGGCTCTGGGCCACCAGGCGATCACAGCAGCACCCATGAGGGCAATGCATGCTCCCACCAGGCTGGGCGTGTCCGGGGTTTTCCCATCCACCATCCAGCCCCACAGGAGGGACAGCACGATGAACAGGCCACCGTAGGCGGCATACACCCGGCCAAAATCCAGCACGGTGGGCTGCAAGGTGGGCAAAATCCCGTACAGGATCAGGATCAGGCCACCCAGCAGACCGACCCACACCGGTTTGCCTTCGCGCAGCCAGATCCAGACCAGGTACCCTCCACCAATCTCAGCAAGGCCTGCCAGCAGGAACAAAAGAATCGACTTGAACATCCGTTCTTTATATCAGGTGACGGGACATTCAGGTCCGTTGTCTGCGGGACCTCCACCACAAGGCAAAGAGCACCACCACCACCCCGATGAACAGCAGCACCAGGTCGTATTTCCTGCCCCATGCGAGGAGGCTGCTCAAACCGAATCCTGCTCCTGCTGCAAACAGGACCGGGGCCAGGCCACAGCACAGGATGCCACACGCACCCACCCCCAGAATCCCCAGCCACCCAAGAAGTTTGCCCGGTTTGTGGGGTGGAACTTTGCATGCGGGACCTTCATTCATCCTGGGCCTCCGGGAGGGTGCACAGGGCGGTGCTGTTTTCGCAGCACACCAGGGGGGTGTTGCCCGGGCAGGATCTGGGTGGTTGCACCTCCATGACAGGGGCCGCTGTGGTTTCCTTCTCGTTCATGTTTCGTTCCATGCCCCACTTTGCACCCTCCCCTCAGGGGGAGAGTCAAGCCTCCGTCAGCAGAATCACGCAACACGGACTGCTGCAATTCAGAGACTCCTGCTCTCTGGCCCAGTCCAGTCGCTTCTGGAGGTCCCCTTTGAGCTTCTGGATCTGTTGAATCTGCCGTTCGGCTTCCAGAATGTGCCGTTCCAGTTCTGAGATGACGGTGCTGCATTCACCCTCTCCCGAACAACCCTGCTGCAGGATGGTTTTGATGTCGTGCAGAGACCAGCCAAGTTTCTGGGCCTGCCGGATGAACTGCACTTCCTCGAGTGCCTGCATGGTGTACTGGCGGTACTGGCTTTCTGACACTGTGTGGGTGAGCAGGCCCTGGTTGGACCAGAACCGCAGGGTTTTGATGGATTCTCCTGTGCTTCTGGAAAGCTGACCAATGGTGAAGGACATGGCAACAGTTTAATTCCCTCGAAGCAAAGAAGGCAGACAGGCGCTTTCAAGAACAGGATGCTGGAACACTTCAGGGGTGGCGCAACAACACCCTGACCCCTGGTGTGGAACTTCTGACTCCAGAAGGTCATCCAAGGGGCATGATTCGCAAAACACTGGTCCCTTTTCTGCTGCTGTGGTCCTCTGCGCACGCTCTGGACATGAAAGACCTGGAGAACGCAGCCCGCTATTCCGAAACCCACCGTGGGAGTGCCCTGCTGGTCCTGCAAGACGGCAGGGAGGTTTATGCCCGTGCCCAGAACGGTTTTTTGCTGGAGCGCACCCATTTCCTGGCGAGTGGCAGCAAGAGCTTTTCCTGTGCCATTGCCGTGGCGCTTCAGGCCGAGGGGAAACTGAATCTGGATGAACCGGTCATCCAGACCCTGACCGAATGGAAAATCGATCCCCAGAAAGCCAGCATCACCGCCAGGCAGCTTCTGGGCTTCACCAGTGGACTCCCTGGCTTCATTGGCCCGAGTCTGGTGCAGTTGAACCGCGACATGTATGGCGCTGCCCTGAATGCCCCACTGCAGTTTCCTCCAGGAGAGCACTACACTTATGGAAATGCCCATCTGGCGGTGTTTGGGGCACTTATCGAGCGCAAAACAGGTCAGGATGCTGCCGTGTACCTGCAAAAGCGTGTGCTTGATCCCATCGGGGTGCAGGCGGTGTGGCAGAGGGACCAGTCCGGGCATCCGAACCTGGCAGGAAGTGCCAGCATGACCGCCAGAGGGTGGGCAAAATATGGTCAGTTGATCCTCCAGAAAGGCCAGTGGGAAGGCAAAACCATTCTGCCTGCAAAAACCCTGGAAGCCTGCTTCCAGGGAAGTTCTGCCCTCTCCGCCTATGGCCTCACCTGGTGGCTGAATGTGCCCTTTCAGGGCACCCTCGACGAGGGAGATGAGGTCCCGGTGGGCATTTCCCGTGTGGCAGGAAACCAGCAGCAGATTGCTCCCAGTGCCCCGAAAAATCTGGTGATGGCCGCAGGAGCCTTCAACCAGAGACTTTACATTCTCCCAGACGAGAAACTGGTGGTGGTGCGCTTTGGAGAAGGTGGGGAATGGAGCGATGAGACGTTTTTGAAGCTGCTCCTTGGGAAGTGACGGAAGGTCATCCATAGGGCTCTGAACTGAATCCAGATTTCTTTTGCTGTTCCCGTTATGCTGATTTCCAACCCATTGACACGGCATGTGCAATTGAAATGGAGACCCAATGCTGAAACCCAAGATAGACCCCACGAAGATCAGGGCTGTTGCTTTTGATGTGTATGGAACCCTGGTGGACATCCAGAACGACACTGAGATGTTTGATGTCCTGCGCGCTGTGTTTGGTGAGCACGGCAGAAACCTGACCTTTGAGGACCGCGATGCCATGATGCGCCAGCCTCTGGAACTCCGGGACCTGCCTGATTTTCTGGGGGTTCAGGTTCCCACGGAGGCCATCGGGCGGCTTGAGCAGCAACTGGCCACCGAGGTGGCCTCCATTGCTCCTTTCAAGGATGCCACAGAGACCCTGAGCCGTCTTCGCAAAGCAGGATACCGGGTGGCCCTGTGCTCGAACCTTTCTCTGTCCTATGCTCCGCCCATCCTGGAGTTGTTTGATGGGCTGGCTGATGTTTTCATCTGGAGTTTTGAGGTGGGAGCCGTGAAACCCGAACCTGAAATTTACCGGAAGCTCTGTGAAAAGCTGGGCTGTGAAGCCCATGAGGTGCTGATGGTGGGGGACTCCCTGAAATCAGATCATGCAGGTCCAAGAAAGGCTGGCCTGCATGGTTTTCACCTGCTGCGCTCTGGTGAACCGGTGGTGCCCGAAACATTCCGGTCCCTGACCGAGGTGGCAGACTGGCTGACCGGACCTCAGGTGCAGCAACCCCTGCAGGGTCAGCGGCCCGATTGAAGCAGGGAATCCGGGTCCTGAGGGGGCAGGTGGGATTCCGTGCCTGAATTTGCCTGTTCGGCCTGGAAGTCATCGAGGGGAAGGTGCACAATGGCCTGCGTGCCCCTGCCGGGTTCGGATTCCAGCCAGATGTGTCCGCCGTGGCCTTCGGTGATCCAGCGGGCAATGGGAAGTCCGAGCCCTGTTCCTCCGGGGTCTTCTCCCCTGTGGCGGCTCTGGTCCGCCCGATAGAACCGCTCAAAGACCCGGGGCAGGTCTTCAGGACCAATGCCCACTCCGGTGTCGGTCACGCGGATTTCGACGTGGGTGGCATGGCGGGTCATGGATAGTCCGACCTGTCCTCCTCCCGGGGTGTATTTGAGGGCATTTTCCAGCAGGATCAACACCAGTTGCTTCAGGCGGTCCCGGTCTCCGGTGAGCACCACCTGCGGCAATCGGGCAAGGTCCAGCTGGTGACCGCTGTGCATGCGCTGAATTTCCCGCCACACCTCCTGCACCACCTGGGTGAGGTTGACCTCCTCCTCCTGAAATTCGATTCCCGCGTCCCCTCTGGCGAGGGTCAGCATGTCGTGCACCAGACGGCCCAGTCGGGTGGCTTCCCGCTGCACGTCCGAGAGGATTTCTTTGCGGTCTGCTTCTGGAATGTTCTTGTAGCGCATCAGGATGTCGAGGTTCCCCTGAATGGCGGTCAGGGGGGTTCTGAGCTCGTGGGCAGCGTCTGCAACGAAACGTTTTTGCACATGCATCAGTTCCCTGAGCTGGCCTTCCTGTTGTTCCAGGCGTTCCAGGGCCAGTTTGCGGTCATGGATGTCAATGCACGCCCCGGTGAACCCCACAAATTCCCCATCGATGCCGTACCTGGGAATGCCCCGGTCCAGCACCCAGCGGTACGCTCCGTCAGAACGCCTCAGGCGGTACTCCATCTCGAATTCCTGCTGGCTTTCATGGTGTTTCACGAAGACCCTCTGGCTGTGCTCCAGGTCCTCAGGGTGGATGCTTTCCAGCCAGCCGTGGTCCCGCTCCTCTTCATGGGTGCGTCCGGTGAAATCCAGCCACACCTGATTGAAAAAGTAACTCCGGCCATCCGGGTGGCTCATCCAGATCATCACGGGGGCACTGTCGGCGACCATCTTGAAGCGGGCCTCGCTCTCGCGGAGCAGTTTCTCCTGACGCACCTGCAGGGTGATGTCCCGGGCAATGGAGATGATGTTTCCGTCTCCTTCATCCGAGGTGTTCCAGGAGAGGTACACCACACTGCCATTCTTGTGCAGGTAGCGGTTGCGGTAATCGCGCACCATGCGTCCCTGCAGGATGTGGTCATTCACTTCGCGGGTGGAGGGCAGGTCATCGGGGTGCAGAAAATCGGTGAGGGGCCGCCCAAT
Source organism: Deinococcus cellulosilyticus NBRC 106333 = KACC 11606 (assembly GCF_007990775.1). Classification (NCBI taxonomy): domain Bacteria; kingdom Thermotogati; phylum Deinococcota; class Deinococci; order Deinococcales; family Deinococcaceae; genus Deinococcus; species Deinococcus cellulosilyticus. Next base: position 35,327 of record NZ_BJXB01000004.1, read on the forward strand.
CATCTCTTCTGGGGTGTACCCGAGAATGTCAAAGCAGGCCCGGTTCACGGTGTTGATGGTGAATCCCGTGCGGGTGATGATCATGTCGGGGGTGCGGTCCAGAATTTGCTCCAGACGCCTTTCCACCTTCTGTGCCTTTTCCTTGAGCATCTGGCGGTGAAGTCCGATGGTCAGGGACTGGGCCACCTGCGCTGCCTGAATGATGCGTCCCATTTCTGGCTCGAAAGGCTCACTGGTCGCTGAATAAATCAGGCCCAGCGTGTCATCAGGGAGCCTGAGGGCGCAGCAGAACAGGGTGTCCAGCCTGTAGACTTCCATGAGGTGCCGCTCGACGGAGCCCATGTCGGATCTGCGGCGCGTCCACAGCACCTGAATCAGTTCTTCGGTCTGTGCCCAGTGTCCCAGCGAGGGCTCAGACAGGTCAATGCGGGCCTGCTCCAGCAGGGGGAGTTCACTGTCGGTCAGGCCATACACGCCCACAGGCCGCAGGAGGCCCTTGGGTTCTGAGGGGTCCTGCAGCCACACAGCGGCTTTGCTTCCTCTCAGCGCCCGGGCAAAGAGTTCAGCAAATTGGTTCTCTGCGTGGTCGGGCCAGCGCAGGGCAAGATCAGGAGGTTGTAGTGTGGTCATGCTGGGCTCCAGTCACAGGTCTCAAAGAGATTGTAGCTGGATGGATCTAAAAAGCAGTGTGATCCCTTCTGTTGTCAGCGGGAAAAGCCTTACAATCGAGTGCCAGGCTGCATTCCCGGGCCAGATTCCTTCACTGCATCTTGACAAAACCCAGGCGTTTCACCACAGTCAACACTTCCTGCTGGATGGTCTCAATGGAGGTGTCCAGAATCCACTGTTCGAAGGGCTCCCGGGTGTGGCGCAGCTCCATCATCACCTCTCCGAGTTGCTGGCCTTCCACTCCGGTCCAGTCGCGCACCATGTTGCCGTTGAATTTCTGGTGGGCGGCCCGTTTGATTTCCAGAAAACGGAACGTGTCCTGCAGGGCCTCTTCAAAGCCAGGAAAAGTCTCAATGGCCCTTTGCAGTTGCTCTTCACGGGAAGAGACTGGTCTGGGGATGCGTTCAAAGGACCCTTCTTTTTCCAGGAACTCCAGAAATCCCTGATAGGTGGGCCTTTTGCGGTCTCGCTGTCGGTTTTTGCTGTTCTGGTTTTCCATCAGGTAGCAGCCAGGGTAGAAGAAAGGGGTGGAGCACACGTAACCGTAGACCTCCCCGAGCGTGTCAAAGCCCTTTCTGAAACGCTCTGGATCATATCCGAGGAACTCCAGGCCCTTCAGGTAATCCGAGGTGAGTTTCAGCACCCGCACGGTGTTGTTCCCCTCCATCACCTTGTACTGCAGCCCTCTGTGCCCCAGCATGAAACCCAGATGGTGGGCCAGTTTCCCGATCAGGTTTCCCAGATCGTTGAAGCTCAGGTAATTGAGCGTGTGCTCGAACTCTTCGCTGGTGGCCTTGATCAGGTCGATCTGCAGGTCTTTGAATTCAAAAGTGAAGGTGTCTCCGTTGTTGTAAGAGTCTCTGGAGGAGAAGCGTTCCATCACTGCCGAAGTCCAGTTGTGGGGCAGGTGGTCGGACTCGACCACAATGTCCATGTCACCATGGGTTTCCTTGCTGCTGTAGAAGGGAACGAGTGCAACCCGGCCCTGCACGATGTCTTGCAGGACAGGTTCAACCTCTCGGTACAATTCCAGATATTCCTTTGTGTGGTATCTGCGGGTGGGATGGTTTTTCAGTGCATTTCCGCCCATGGAGCACCTCCTCTTTCAATCGAAATGTTCTGTTCATTGTGCCCCATGTGGATGTTGCAGACCATGGCTCAGGTGGCGTAGTGGAGCCCACAAACCCTAGGCGAAACGCACACAAGCTCCTTCAGAAGTGTCTGTCAAGCCAGTCCAGCACGGCATCTGCGCCCTCTCTGTACCTCTGCCCCACGAGCAAACCTGTGTGGGTGGTGTTCCACAGTCCGACGTGCTCTGCGCGGTACAATTCGGCCATTTTTGCACCTCGCTGGTGGTCCTGCTCACTGTTGTTGGCATGGATCACCAGTGTGGGGCATGTGATGGCCTGGGCATTCACAGAGATTCCATTGGACTGTGCCGAGAACACGAAAGCTGCAAAGGCCTGTCCGGCTTCCATGCTCAGGTATTTCCTCTGGAAAAGAATGTCCTCCGGGCTTTCGTCCATGCTGCGTTCTTCCTCACGGGCAGGGGCAGGCACGACCCCTCCAAAGGTTCTGCTGTCCAGGGCTGGATAGGGCACCAGCTCATGCACTTCCCTGCTGATCACCGGGTCGATCAGCACCAGACCTGAGAGGGGGTGTTTTTCTGCAATTTTCTGGCCCAGAATTCCGCCCATGCTGAAACCGATCAGGACAGGAGGGGTTTCACAGATGGAGAGCACTTCCTGAATGTCTTGAAGGTAATCTTCGAAGGTGATGCGGGTCAGATCCATGGAGCGGCTTTTGTAATGGCTGCGCAGGTTCATGGCCATGCAGGTCCAGCCTGCCTGGATGAAGTGGGGGAGGTATTTGCTCCACATCCAGCTTCCGGTGAAGGCCCCGTGCACAAAAAGCAGTGGAGGTCTCTTCTGGTCTGTTCCCGGATACACTTCCAGAAAGAGGTCGTTTTCGCCCATCCACAGCTGGGTGTGAGGGGGCAGGTCTCTGGTGAAGTCTCGCATGATGTCTCCTTTGATGATTTGTTGTCCAACTGTTTGATAGCAAACTTTCTGGGCAAAAAAATCAGAAATTGCTGTGGATCTTTTTGAGGATGCCAAGCAGGTTCTCTCGCTCCTGATCCGAGATGTTGAGGTAAAACCTCTCCAGCACATCCCTGGAGATCTCTTCAAACACCGGTTCCAGGTCCTTTCCTTTCTGGGTCAGTTCCAGGTAAACCACCCGACTGTCCCCGGTGTCCCGTTCACGAACGAGGTAACCCAGACGGGCCAGTTTGTCCACCAGAGAGGTGACCGTGGATTTGTCCTTGCCAATGCGTTGTGCCACCTCTGCCATGGTCAGGCGGGTGGACCTGAAAAGGGCGTAAAGGATGTCACCATGTGAAGTGCCCAGGCCTTCCATTCCCGCTTCTGCCATCTCTGACACAATGAACTGGTTGACCTTTCCCCTGATTCTGGAGATCAGCGAGATCGCATCCCGGGCTTCCACCCCCCGAGTATAGTTTGACACCAAACAAAATTCAAGCTGCTGCTCTGGTGAGTTGCCTGGTGCTCTCTGATTCAAATCAGGGATTTCCCTTATCTTGCACAGACCACAGTCTTAAAGGGTGCTGTATGTTCCCACGCAGTCTGGTTCAACCTTGAACTTTACAGTTGCGAATGGAGGCACAACAAAATCATGCACAGGAACTTACTCTCTACCCTGACCTTATTGCTTTCCGTCGCCTTTGCACAACAACCCCAGGACCCACCCACCCCTCGCCCGATTCCCCCAGCAGAGCCACCTGCAACCGTGACCGCCACCCGCAACGAGGTCACTGCGCTGGAATTCACCTCCGACCGCCTCTCTTTGATCAAACTTCCAGCAGGCTTCCAGGTGAAGGTGATGGCCACCGGACTGGGCAACGCCCGCATGCTGCATGTGATGCCTGACGGATCGATTTATTTGACCCGCAGGCAGTCCAATGATGTGATGCTCCTGAAAGACCAGAACGGGGACGGCTTCATTGACAGCAATGAACGCAGGCAGGTCGCCCAGAACCTGAAGCTCGCCCACGGCATCGATGTCAAGGACGGCAAGATGTACATCTTTGCCGACACCACCATCTGGGTGGCGACCATCAAGAGTGATGGCACCCTGACCACCCCCAGAATCTTTGCCGACCAGTTCCCGGACAGCGGCCAGCACTCTGCCCGCACATTGCACTGGGGCACGGATGGGTACCTGTACGGAGGGGTAGGCAGCCCCAACAATGACACTCCTGTGCCCAACCCGGAGGCTGCCACCATCGTCCGAATTGCACCAGACGGCAAATCCCGCGAGGTCTTCGCCAAAGGGCTGCGTCACACCATCGGCTTCCGCTGGCATCCCCAGACAGGAGCCCTGTGGGGATTCGATCAGGGGTCCGACTGGCACGGGGACAACATCCCCCCCGAAGAACTCAACCTGCTGCAAAGGGGCAAGAATTACGGCTGGCCCTTCTGTTACGGGGCCAAAGAACCTGATCCTTACGTGAACGTGGGTCAGATTCCCGGCAAGATCCCCAAAGCAGAATACTGCCAGATGACCGAACCCAGCACCCTCAATTACACTGCTCATGCCGCAGCCATTGAAATGATCTTCTACACCGGAGACCAATTCCCTGCATCCTTCAAAAACGATGCTTTCGTGGCGTTCCGGGGCTCCTGGAACCGCACAGAACCTTCCGGATACGAACTGGCCCATGTGGACTTCAACGATCAGGGCCAGCCGGTTTCCATCACACCTTTCATGACCGGATTTGTCTTTAAAGACGGCGACCAGTGGAATCAATTTGCTCGCCTTGCTGGCGTGGCCCAGTTCATTGATGGCTCCCTGCTCGTCACCGATGACCAGAGCGGGGTTCTCTTCCAGATCACCTACACCGGAGGTGCACAATGAAACGGCTTTTCTGGGCCTCTCTGCCCTTCGTGCTCGGGCTTGCACTGGGGCAATCCATCCCGGCCAGTACCCCTCTGGGTGCCACAGCGAGCATCATCACCCCTGAAGGCCAGGCGGTGGGCACAGCAACCTTCACCCAGGTTGAGGGTGGGGTGCAGATCAAAGTGCAAGTCTCTGGTCTGACTCCGGGCAACCACGGCATGCACGTGCACGAATTTGGACGATGCGTTCCCGGCATTGACCCGGCCACCAACACCATCGTGCCTTTTGGTGGGGCAGGAGGACACTTCGATCCTGGCATGACCGGCAACCACGATGCTCCCACCACAGACAACATGCACGGGCACGGAGGCGACCTGCCCATGCTGGTGGTTGGAGCAGACGGCAATGGCAGTGCAGAGGTCACCACCACCAAGATCAGCCTGATGGGAGAAAACGGGGTGCTGAACCGCTCCCTGGTGATTCACGCCCAGCCAGACGATTTCGTGTCTGATCCTTCGGGCAAGACCGGTCCCCGTCAGCAGTGCGGGGTGATCCAGCGGGACAACTTTGAAACCCGCGATTACCCCCTCCCTGGCCCTCAGGACTTCCCGGAAGGTGTGACCTATGATGCCAGCAAGGACGTGCTGTACACCGGAAGCGCGGCCAACGGCACCATCTATCAGGTGGATGCCAAAACCGGCAATGTCACCAAATTCAGTGAAGGGGGCAGCAAGGGCCGCACCAGTGCTCTGGGCATGAAGGTGGACAGTCAGGGCCGATTGTGGGTGGCTGGAGGGGCTTCCGGCAGCATCAGCATCCTGAATCCTGATGGATCTCCTTTCAAGATCCTGATGACCCCGAAAACCCCGCTGCCTTTCATCAACGATCTGGTGCCCCTGCCGGATGGTTCGGTCATCGTGACCGATTCCTCCAGGCCCGTGCTGTTTCAGGTGACCCCTGAACTGAGGGTGCGCAAATGGCTGGACCTCAGGGACACCCCCATCGAGTACCAGCCTGGCACCAACCTGAACGGCATCGTGGTGACCCCGGACGGCACCGCACTGCTGGTGGTCCAGACCAACACTGGCATCCTGTGGCGCATTGACGTTGTAAGTCAGGAGGTCAGTCAGGTGATGGATGGCCTCTCCAACGGTGACGGCCTCGTGCTGAACGGCCAGACGCTTTATGTGGTGCGCAACAAAGACGGACTGGTCAGCAAGGTCACCCTGGCCGCAGACTTCCGATCTGGAACCCTCACCATCAATGAACCCCTGAAAGGACTCAAATTCCCTGCCACAGCCGTGCAGGTCGGACAGGATCTGGTGGTCACCCAGGCACAGCTCGACAAGCAACAGAAAGGGGCTCCAGAACCTCCTTTCCGTCTGACCCGCACGAAACTGTTTTGAATCTAGAAGTGGAGATTCCAGACCTCAGGTGTCACAGCCTGAGGTTTTTCAATCCTGCTGCAGGGCCTCCCAGGCTTCCAGAGAGATCACGCCCAGCTCAGGTCTGGGCTGGCCTTCGAGCATGGTGATGAATTCCAGCGAATGCCCATCGGGGTCCCGGAAATACAGGGCGAGTGCGGGCATCCAGCCAAAAACCATCGGAACATCGGTGCCATCTCCCAGGAAGTTGTACCCGGTCAGCTGGCGTTCCCGCAGGTAAGCTGCAGCAAGGTGCAGTTTTTCCAGCGAGGTGCGAAAGGCAAAATGCTGGGTGGCCACCTCTTCAGGAGGGGTCTCCCACAGGCCCAGCATGGCCTGACCTCTGCCCCCAATCCAGTAGAACGCAATGCGCCTCTGTTCTTCCAGATGGGCCAATTCCAGACCCAGCACCTGTCCATAAAAATCCATGGACTGCTCCAGGTTGCGCACATTGATGTGGGTTTCAAAGAGGCCTTCAATGATCGGGTGTGCAGAGGTCATGCACCTGATTTTAAGGTTTCGGTCTGTTCACAGGTCTGTGTTTGTGCTGAGGGCAATTTTGCGGATGGTCAAAACCCTCCTTTTCCCATAGCCTGAAAGCATGCCTCTTCCCCGTCCCCTTCCGGAAAGCTTGCAGACCTTTCAGGATGCCCACTGGCAACAAAATGACATCGGCAGATCACAGGCCATGGTTTATTTCACCGACCGGTGGTTTCTGAAAATCCAGCCCCAGGCATCCCCTGAAACCCTGAGGCAGGACCTTCAGGCACTGAAGTGGCTGCAACAGCATGTTCCGGTGCCAGAAGTGCTCGGACACGCAGAGCAGGATGGGCAGGAATTCCTGATCACCTCCAGAATTCAGGGCAGGGACCTTTCACTGCTTGCCCAGGAAGACCGGGAAAAAGCGGTAATGCACTTTGCCCGAGGGCTGCGCCTGTGGCATGGGCAGCCCACGCAGGATTGCCCCCTCGACCGTTCACTGGATTTCAGGCTGGTTGAGGCCCGTCAGCGCCTTGAGCAGGGACAGATCGCCCTGGAAGCTTTCACAGATGAGTCCCCCGAAGATGTTCTGAACTGGCTGCACAACAACAAACCCGACGAGGATCTGGTCCTGACCCACGGGGATTACTGCTTCCCCAACGTGCTGGTGGATCAGGACCGGATCTGTGGTTTTGTGGATGTGGGACGGGCCGGGATCAGTGACCGTTACACGGACCTGACCCTGGCCCTGTGGAGCACCGAATACAACTGTGGATCAGGATGGAAACACGTGTTCTTACAGGCTTACGGTCATGATCTGGATCAAGAAAAACTGCACTATTACAGCCTGCTGGACCGGTTTTCCTGAAAGCTCAAAAACCCGGAGATGCCAGCATCCTGAAAGCCTCAGGCCACTGCAACTCAAATCCCAGGCTGAGGGTGAGCATGCTCTGGAAATCAGTCAGATGGGCTCTGGAATTTCGCACTTCACGGGGTTTCAGGCCTTTTTCCAGACAATAGGCGGCCAGGGCTCCTGCAGCCTCCCCGATGTTCCACTCGACAGGGTGCAGGCGGTAACAGCCGTTGGTGATGTGGGTGGTCCCGAGGTTCTTGCAGGCCGGCAGGAGGTTCTCCACCCGCACCGGAATCAGGGCTCCCAGAGGAATCTGGAACGGGTAACTCTCCACATCAATGTAACTGCGTCCCGCTGTGGAGGGGTGCAAATCGATGCGGTACTGTCCGATGCCCACACTGTCATGGAAGGTTTCTGCTCCGGTCAGGCCTTTGCGGGCTTCCACCCCGACATGCTGTTCCAGCACGGTGAACTCGGACTGAATTCTGCGGGATTCCCGCACGTACACGCTTTTGGCGAGTCCATGCTCAGTTCCGGTGATGTCTCCACGCAGGCTCAGGCCAGGATAACCGTAACCTTTGCCATCGTGTCTGGGGGCTTCGGTCTGCATCCAGTACAGCATCGACAGGCTGAGCTGTTTTGCCCCCTCCAGATGCCTTTGCTTCTCCTCTTCGCTGACCCCGATGATGGGACCCAGCCAGTAATCGATCTGCGGCCAGTTCACCAGGGTGATGTCGCTGGGATAGAGGCCATCCTCGTAATGCCCCTTGTAGAAAATCCGGCGGTAATGCCAGAAATCCCCCTTGTGAAGCTGCACCACCGGATCACTGAACAGGTCACGGAACCTGGGCTTTAACGTGATGGGATGCAGGTCGTTCCAGGAAAGCTGCCTGTTGGGCCAGAACGGGGCCTGATACTGGTGCCAGAAGTCGTACTGGGCAGGTTTTTCAATGGTGTGGTCTTCGCCTTCTCTATGGTCAATGGCAAAACACCAGCTGATCGCCTGCTGGTCCAGCGGGTTGGCCTCCCCTTCCAGCGCATGCAGTTCTCCGGTCTGAAGCTGGGATTCCGCGCCAATCACGTGTTCCACGCCAGCGAGTTCCAGCAGGTCTCCGAGTTCGGTGGCGTCCAGCACATAATCCGCCGTCACCACCCGCAGGTCTCCAGAGGTCAAGCTCTTGAAGGTGACAGCAAGAACAGTGTCCCCATCGGTGGTGGCTGCCACAGGCACATGCTGCATCCACACCTCAAGCTGCCTGGAAGCCCGGTAAGGGGCCAGCATCTGCTCCAGAACCGCCACCCCCACACGGGGCTCAAAGCACAGCCGGGACACATTTCCCAGACCGGGATTCAGAAAGGGGTCCTGGGCCACTTCGGGCTTCAGGGGGTAATGCTCCCGGTAGTAATGCCGGACCAGCTCACGGAAGGTGCGGTAACTCGCGGTGGCACCGGATTCTTCAATCCACCACGCCTCATCGGGGGGCACGGCCTGACTGGTGAGTTGCCCACCCAGCCAGTCGGTTTCTTCGGTCAAAATCACCTTCCTGCCGAGCTGCAGTGCGGCCAGTGCTGCGGCCACACCTCCCAGTCCGCCTCCGGCAATCAGGATGTCTGTGTGGTGTTCATGGGTCATGGGGGGTCTCCTGGGGGATCATGGTGGTTGAGTGGTTATAGCGCCAGGCATGTGGTTCCCGATGCCGAGAGCCGAGAGCCGAGAGCATAAGGTGTTTTGGCTAAAGCAAACTGTCAAGAGCAAAAAGCACAAGCAAAAGCATTCAGATTTGCCCTGGGCCCTCGGCATCAAGCCTTTATCCTTTGACACTGCTCCCCACCATCGACTGCACAAACTGCTTCTGGGCAACCAGAAAGGCCAGCAAGAGAGGCAGGGTGGATAAGGTTGAGGCCGCCAGAGTCAGGTTCCAGAACACGCCGCCCAGAGGATCGGTGAAGGTCTGGAGGCCGAGAGGCAGGGTGTATTGCTCGCTGGAGTTGAGGTATACGAGAGGGTTGAAGTAGTCGTTCCAGGAATTCAGGAAGGCGAAGATGCCCACTGCGACAAGAACTGGACGGGCGAGGGGGAGCATGATCCGCCAGAAGATGCCCCAGCGATCGAGGCCATCCATCAGGGCGGCTTCGTCCAGTTCTCGTGGCAGGGTCAGGAAGTGCTGGCGCATCATGAAGACCGCAAGCGCCCCTGTGCCGCCGAAGATTTGCAAGAGGATGATGGGCAGGTGGGTGTTGTTGATGCCCAGAAACTTGAAGAGGGCGAACTGGGGGATGGAAAGGGCTTCACTGGGCAGCATCATCGCGGACAGGCACAGGATGAACATCAGGTCCTTGCCAGGGAAGTTCAGCCTGGCGAAGCCATATCCAGCCAGTGCTCCGATGATCAGGGTCAGTGCGGTGACCACCACGGCGATGTAGACGCTGTTGACGTATTGGGCAGCAAAGGGGTAGTCGTGGAAGATGCGGGTGAAGTTGTCCCAGCTGATCGACTGGGGAATCAGGGCCAGCGGATTCTGGAAAATCTCCTGATCGCTTTTCAGGGAGGCGGTGAGCATCCACAGGGTTGGGAAGAGGAAGGGAATCGCCAGGACGATCATCACCAGGTAATACATGCTGCTGGAAAGCAATCTCAGCCTTGGGAAATCAAGATTCATAGAACACCCACCGTTTGCGAAGCTGCCATTGCAGGAATGTGAGGGTCAGCATGGCGAGGAAGATCAGCCAGGAGAGGGCCGAGGCGTAACCGAAATCGAAGTACTTGAAGCCCTGTTTCCACATCTGCACCATCAGCACGCTCGCTGCGTCGTTGCCTCCTGTGAGCACGTAAATGGGTGCGAAGGATTTCAGTGCCCCGATGATGGTGACGATGACAGTCAAGAAGACCGTGGGAGACATCAGGGGCAGGGTGACTTTGAAGAAGATCTGTCGGGAGTTCGCCCCGTCGATCTTCGCGGCCTCGTGCACTTCTGCAGGCACGTTCTGGAGGGCACCCAGGAAGATCAGCATGTTCATCCCGACGTGTTCAATCACCAGACAGATCACCACGGCAATCAGTGCCCACGGGGCTTCATACAGCCAGTTGGGTCCCTGGATGCCCAGCTTCCCGAGCAGCACGTTGACCAGACCGAAATCGGGTTGCAGCACGAATCTCCAGACCAGCGCCCAGGCGACCAGCGGAACCACCACGGGTGAGAAGAGGGCCATGCGGAAGAAGCCTGCAGCTCTGGTTTTGATGTTCAGAAGAAGGGCCAGACCCAGTGCCAGGATGATGTTGGTGGGGACCAGCATCACCACAAAAAGCACGGTGATCCACACTGAGTGGGTAACTTCGCGGTCGGTGGTCATGCGGGTGTAATTGCCCAGCCCGGTCCATTCAGGAAGGCGGGGAAGCACCCACTCAAAGAGGGACATGATCGGCACGGCCAGAATCGGGCCGATGAAGAACACGGTAAGGCCCAGCATGAAGGGCAGCACGAAAAGCAGGCCCACCCACTGGGATTCCCAGCCCCCTTTGCGGGGGCGGGACTGGGATCTGGGGACGGGAGGGGTTTTGGTGGTCATCTCTTCACCTGTTTTCGAGTGGGGTTTCACCGGAGGAGGGGGTTGATGTCGTTGCAGACCTGGTTCAGTTCGTCTTTGACGTTGGCAGAGGGCCTGAAGATGCGGTCCATGTTGCGCACCACCACGTCATTGACCTGCGCCCAGTTGGCCGGAACGATCAGGGCTTTTGCTCCACTGACCTGTTTGAGCACGGCCTGACGCAGGCTTGCCGCAGGAATCAGGGGGTTGGAGTTCAGGTAGGCGTCGCTGTTCAGGATGCTGCGGCGGGGTGGGGGGAAGAACTGCGCGGTGCGTTTCATGACCGCAGGACTGGACAGGAAGGCCACAAACTGAATGGCTTCTTTCTGGTGTTTGGACCCGCTGAACACCGCGTATCCAGCCTGACCGAGCAGGGTTTTCTGGCCTTTGGGTCCGCTGGGCATCGGCACGATGTCCCATTTGAATTTCACGTTGCTGAGTTGCCCGGAGTAGGACACCTGATCCGCGTACATCCCCAGGTTTCCGCTGGCAAAGGTGACCTGTTCCCCGAGTTTGGGGGCACTGCCCTCTTTGATCATGCGTTGCATCATCTCGAAGGCCTGCACGGTGCCTGCACTGTTCATGGTGCAGCTTGAGAGGTCTTTGTTGAAGATGTCTCCCCCACTGGAATACATGGCGGCCAGGATGCCTGCGGCCCAGTTGGTGGGGTCCAGCCTGAGGAGGGTTCCACCGTAAGCATTGGGAGCGGCTTTTTTGATTGCGGCGGCACTGGCTTCAAATGCGGCGTAATTCCACTTCTTCTGAGCGAGGAGTTCAGATGGGGTGGGGATGCCTGCTTTCTGGAACAGGTCCTTGTTGTAGTACATGAAGATGGGCGAGAAGGAAAAAGGAAGGCCGTAAATCCCCTCCCCTTTCTTCCAGAGGGTCATGGAAGCTGGGGCGTAATCGCTGATTCGCATGGAAGAATTGGATTTGATGTAAGGGTTCAGGTCCACCAGGGACTTGCTGGACATGTAAGCAGGGGCAGAGCGCTCTGCAACCCAGCCCACGTCTGGACTGGTCCCTCCAGCCATCTGCACAGTCAGTTTCTGGTCGTAACTGGCGAAAGGAATGGACTCCACTTCCACATTGATGCTGGGGTTTTTCTTTGTGAATTCAGTGGCGAGGGTCTGAAGCAGTTTCAGGCCGTCCCCTCCGGCCCAGGTGGTGAACCTGAGGGTCACTTTTTCCTGCGCAGAGGCAGTGGAGAGGCTGAGCAGGGTGAGAAGCATCAGGTTTCTGCGGGCATGTTTCATGGACGTTTCCTCCTGACCCGACGGGTCAATGAAAATCGGGGGTTTGCGGGGGTGGATTTTGAAGGGGTGTTGCTAAAAAGGGGGTGAGGGGCCATAAGAGGAGAATTTCATGAATCGGGCACCCCTCCGCAGGAAGACCGGATCACCAGACGGGGTGGAACGGTGACGTGCAAATTGGGCTCTGCCCGACCTGTCAGCAGGTCATCCAGAAGTCTGGCAGCCGTGCGTCCCAGCCGTCTTCTGGGCACATGCACGGTGGTCAGTGGCGGATCACTCAAGGAAGCCATGTGAATGTCGGAATACCCAACCACTGCAACATCTTCGGGAACACGAATGCCCTGCTGTTTCAGCACCCTCAGGACCCCAAGGGCCATCAGGTCCTCTGCAGCGAACACGGCATCAAACGGAATGCCTTCACTGAGGGCGTTCTGCATGGCTTCCATGCCTCCTTCGATGGTGCGCTGGGCATGGAGCATCGGTCCTGGTTGCAGACCCTGTTCCCGGTGTGCCCTCAGGAACCCTTCCACCCGGTCCTGAGAGACCACCGCTTCGTGCGGGTCCCCACTGATGAACAGGATCTTGCGGCGTCCAAGCTTCAACAGATGTTCAGTGGCGAGGGCTGCCCCTGCCGGATTGTCCGTAAGGGCGGCATTCAGGTGAAGGTGGTTCGGGTAACGCCCGATGAACACACTGGGCAGGGTCATGGCCCGCACCTGCTCGATCAGACTCGGAGAAATGGGGGCACCCCCGATGATGAAACCATGCACCCGGCGTTCGCGGGCCAGTCTGGGGAGGGTCTTCCCATCAAAAGCACTGACACTCACCGTGTGCCCGAAACGCTCGGATTCCTCTGTCACCCCATGCATGACTTCCCCGAAGAAGTGATCCGCTGTGGGATGCACTCCGGGATTCGCCAGCAACACCCCGATGTGATGCGTGTCCGAGGGGGTGTGCAGGCTGGTGCGGGCGAGGTATCCCAGTTCACTCGCGGCTTCGAGCACCGATTTGCGGGTCTGGTCGCTGATTCTGGGATCATCCCTCAGCACCAGGCAGACGGTGGAGATGGAGACCCTGGCCCTCAGGGCCACGTCTTTCTGCGTTACGGTCATGGTGCATTCAGGTTAAAGGAGGTCTCTGTGCAATTCAAATTTTATTCAATTTTTGAAATGAATTTGAAGGAACAGGCCTGTTCTCCAGGACAAAAGCATGGGAAATCGGCCTCCACACAGCACACCTCAAAAGGATCAGGCCTTGGCACTCGCATGCATTTTCAGCTCCAGAAGGGAGCCGATCCACCCACCTCAGGTGAAAACGCATGTTCAAATCCACAGGATTTTCCATTCAAACCCGTGGGAATCCGTTCAAATTTTGAATGAAAATTGAGTTTCCCCTCTTCCGTGAATTACAGTGTTTCCACACACCTCATTCAAAACCTTCAGAACAGGAAGCTGGCTGCTGAGGCCCTCTGCTGTGCAACACCCATGCCCTTCAGCCCGGTGTGGCTCGCTTCCATTCCCCCACAGGAGAACCCTGCGCCATGAACCTGAAAAAAATGCTGCTTTCCTGCTCCCTTTTCGCCCTGATCGGGATGGGCCTGCTCGCTGGCTGCAACAAGGCCGCCGAAGTGGAGGCCCCTTCCACCCAGACCTCTGAAGTTCAGAAGAACGAACTGCCGGGCTTCCCCGATTTCACCTACCAGAAGGTCATTGCGGACACCACCATTTTCCCTCCCAGAAATGACCCCGAGCACACCTACAAGGAACTGATTTTCCCAAGTGTCATCAAGGCCAGCGATTACTTTGCGAACCCTCTGGGAACGTACTACATGTACTACGCCCCACATGATGCACCTGCAGGAATTTATCTGGCTTATTCCAACAGCCCCACTGGACCCTGGACCCGTTACTCGGACATTCCGATCATCACCAGAAGGTGGGTCACCCAGGTCACCGGAAGCAGCAGCCTGATCAGTCATATTTCCTCTCCCCATGCCATCTGGGTGCCTGAGGAAACCACCGACAAGAAACTCTACCTGTACTTCCACGGGGAGAACACCGACACCCGTCTGGCAAAATCCCATGACGGCATCCACTTCACCTATGACAAGACGGTGGTGTCCACAGCAGGCACCTACAAGAAAATTGATGGTCTGTCTGAGGTGTCCTATGCCAGGGTCTACCGTTACACCATGCCCAGCAAAGGCAACAAATACACCATGGTGATCATGGGCAACAACGGAGGCACCCGCAAAATCTACCTGTGCTGGTCCGGTGAGGCCAGAAACTGGCGTTGTCAGAACAATGCACTGATCACTCCCAACAGTTCTGAAAGTGGCGGACAGTTTGGAGGGCCTCAGGCCGCAGGTCCAGTGTATTTCCCCTGGAAAGGCAAGCATTACGTGGTGTTCAATGCAGGCAGTGGAAACCTGCACATTGCAGAAGTGGGGGCAGATTTCAATCTGGAAAACCACCTCGGGGTCTTCTATGATTCCCTGACCACCGCCCCGGAAAATGGACGTGTGGGTGCCTCCACCTTCCTGACCATCGGCAGCACCATGTACATGTTCTACGAAGTGGGGCAGCGTGGAGCCACCAAGATCGCACTGGCCACTGCGCCCATCCAGTAAACCCCATCATCTTCAAGGAGGAGAGCCTGTGCTCTCCTCCCCTTCTTGTGAGGTACATCATGGCTTTTTTTGACCTGCCCCTGGAACAGCTGAAGACCTACCGTCCTGAAATCCGCTGCCCAGCAGACTTTGACGCTTTCTGGCAGCAGACTTTGCAGGAAGCTGCACAGCATCCCCTGAATGCCCGTTTTGATGAGGTGAAGACACCACTCCAGACCCTCAGGGTTTTTGATGTCACCTTTGCAGGATTTGGGGGCCATGAGATCAAGGGGTGGTTGATGGTTCCGCACAACCTGGAGGGTCCTTTTCCCTGTGTGGTGGAATTCATCGGTTATGGCGGAGGACGGGGAGAGCCTGTGGACCACCTGACCTACGCCAGTGCAGGTCACGCCCATCTGGTCATGGACACCCGGGGCCAGGGCAGCGGATGGCGCAAGGGGGATACCCCTGATCCGGTGGGTTCCGGGCCTCAGCACCCAGGCTTCATGACCCGTGGGATCGAAACCCCAGAGGCCTATTATTACCGCCGGGTGTTCACCGATGGGGTGAGGGCCGTGCAGGCGGCACAGGCCTCTGAACTGGTGGACCCACAGCGCATTGCTGTTGCCGGAGAAAGCCAGGGGGGCGGGATTGCCCTTGCAGTTGCTGCTTTGAGCCATCAGGTGAAACTCCTGATGTCCGATGTGCCTTTTTTGTGTCACTTTGAGAGGGCCATCACCCTCACGGACAGCATTCCCTATGTGGAAATCGCAAACCACTTGCGGGTGCATCGGGACAGGTGGGAGCAGGTTCTGGGAACACTGGCTTATTTTGATGGAATGAATTTTGCCTCACTGTGTAAAGTCCCAGCCCTGTTATCGGTGGCCCTGATGGACCAGACCTGCCCTCCGAGCACGGTCTTTGCTGCTTTCAATCATTTTGCAGGTCCAAAAGAAATCTGTGTTTATCCATTCAACAGACATGAGGGAGGACAGACTGCACAATTGCTCCAGCGGCTGAAATTTTTACAGCAGCACTGGTGAGCGGGCAAGCACCTGAGATCAAGGCAGACCTCTTCTCTTAATCCAATACTTGACATATCAGCTCGGATTTGTCAGTTTTATAGAAGCCAGAGAAATTCCCCTGTCAGGTGGACTTCTCTGTACTTTCACGGCCCCATTTTGTAAAGGAACCCCATGAAACACCTCTTGATCCTCAGCCTGCTGCTGGGAACCGCCTCCGCCCAGACCACCGTGCAGACCCAGATGGGCAAAGTGGCCCTGAAAACCACCCCCAGGAAAATCGCTGTGCTCAGCCCTTATGCCCTGGACCTGCTGCTGAGCCTGGAAATGCAACCTGCAGGCTACGCCGAAGTGGGAAATTTCAAACTGGGCAACATTGGTCAGACCTTTGAGCAGAGCAACATCCCCTACCTTGGGAAGTTTGTGAAGAGCAACCCGGTGTACCTCGGCACCCGCGAAGCGCCCAACCTGGAGTCCATTCTGGCCCTGAAACCCGACCTGATTGTGGGACAGGCCAGTTACCACGAGCAGATCTACAGCCAGCTTTCCAGCATCGCCCCCACTGTACTGCTGGACGGCAACGACTTCAACAACGGGATCAGCAACATGTGGCGCAAGGACCTGAAACCCCTTGCTGAGATCTTCAAGAAGCAGAAACGTGCTGAACAGGTGATCGTCAACTTCGAGAAAAAACTGCAGACGGCCAAAACCCTGCTGAAACCTGTGGCAAAACGCACCCCCAGAGCCCTCTTGATTGGTTTCCCACGCATGAATGGTGGCATCACCCCCACCCTGGTTTCCAACGCCAACGTCAGTGGACGCCTGATCACCGAACTGGGATTCCAGCTGTCCCAGCCTGCCAATGCCAAAGAGGGCAGCATCACCCTGGAAGCCATTCCTGCGATTCCAGCAGATTTCGTGTTCGCCATTGCCAACAACGACAACACCCCTGACAATGCCCAGAAGGAATGGTTTGCCCATCCCCTCCTGAAGAGCCTCCCCGTCAGCAAAAAGAACCGGGTGTTCTTCGCAGACAACCAGCAGTGGAACCGCATTCGTGGCCCTCTGGCTGTGACCCAGGTGCTGCAGAGCATCCAGGAGACCCTGAACCGCTGATGGCCGACACCGACACCTGCCAGCTCAGGGAGTTCTGCAATGTGTTTGCCAGAAGGGCCGGAGAGGACCCCATCGGCAGTGCCACCATGCCTTTGCGCCTCCTGATGGTCAGCACCCCTGCCCCTTGGGGCAACAAGGCAACACCAGATGTGCTGTCTGAGCTGCTGGGAAGCACTTTGCAGCAGGCAGCGGATCAGGGCCACCGGGTGCGCCTGCAGGCCATCATGCCCGAAGCAGAAGACCAGGGGCTGGTGCGTGTCCTGTGGTACGACCGTGCTGAGACCTCTGACAGCTTTCAGTCCATGGACCATCTGGTGCCCCAGTCCGAGGTGTCAGGTCTGGTGGAGGCCCTGGTGTCCGGCTGTGACCTGACCCGCTGGGAAGCCTTCCGCTGCCATCAGGTGCACCGCGACTGGTTCATCTGCACCCACGGCAGTGTCGATTCTGCCTGCGGGAAATTTGGAATCCCGCTGTACCAGCACCTCAGGAAACAGGCCCTCCCAGGGGTACGGATTTTCAGGACCAGCCATTTTGGAGGGCACCGGTTTGCCCCCACGGTGATTGATTTGCCCGAAGGCCGCATGTGGGCCCATCTGGAGCTGGATCATGCAAAAGGCATTTTGCAACAGACCCTGGACCCCAGCGAGGTGAAAATGAACTTGCGGGGCTGGATGGGTGCAGGGCACTTTGAGCAGATTCTGGAACGCGAAGCCCTCTTGCACTTCGGCTGGGACTGGCTGACCTTCCAGCGAGAAGTGACCCTGCTTGAAGTGACGGGTGGGGATGAGGAGGGGCATCAGGACCCCAAATTTGCTGCGTGTCCTCCCACAAAGGCACAGGTCAGATTGAAGTACAGAACACCAGATGGACACACAGGCGAGGTGTCCGGCCAGGTGGTGTTCTCCCATGTGCTGGAAAGCCTGGGAGGAACCGGAAGCATCAACGAGAAAATCCAGGTCAACCAGTTTACGGTGCAAAACCTGGTCATCCGGTAAGCAACAGGCTTTACCCCGGGTCTGACCTCTCAAGGTGGGTCTGTCAGCTCGGGGTTTCGTCACTCTGGTGGCCGTTGCCGCCGATGTCGGCGTCGTTGTTGCCTGGGGCACCCTGCTCTCCAGCCTGATCTCCGTGGGCCGACTGGGTGGGTTCGTAATGGCGGGTGTAGACGGGGCCAGTTTCTTCAGGGACAGGAGGGTTCTTGCGGGCAGAGGAATTGCTGTTGATCATGGGGGTCACCTGTCTAGATGTTATCAGCTTTTGGGGTTGTGCATTGTGTTCCCTCAAGCAACCTGAAGGGGATCTAAAGGCAGCAGAGGAACAGGATGTGCCGCACCTCCACCTTTTGGAGGATCACCCCGTGACCCTTGCCAGTTAGAGTGGAAACACCATGAAAACCACCATTCGCAAAACATTGATCCGCAGCGGAGTGCTGCTGGTGGGTACCGCTGGCGTGCTGGCCCTCTGGCAGACCGTGTACCTCGGAGGGACGGCAAAAACCATTGAAGGAACCCCGCACACCCTGCAGACCCAGCCCGGGGTTCCCGCAGGTCACGAAGAGCTGATCGCCACTGCCCTGCAAGATGCGCAGAAGTATTTCCAGGACGTTCTGAAAACAGAGGTCCCTCAACCTGTACGGGTTCAGCTTGCCTCCATTTCTCCGTGTGTGCCCCTGCAGGCTCTGGGTCAGCCAGCGACAGCGGTGGCGAACAAAAACAGCATCTGCATCAACAGCACCAGAAGCCTCTGGAAGAAAGTCCTGAAGAACGAACCAACCCTGGGCCTCACCATCGTGGCCCACGAGCATTTTCACAACCTGCAAGGGCAGCTGGGTTGCCTTCCAAAAGGCAACGCCCACGAATACCGCTGGTGGGTCGAAGGCACTGCAACCTACGTGGGGTGGCAAACCGAAGTGCATGCAGGTCGGGTCACCCCTGATGAGGTGGAACAGGAAATGCGCAGCTGGGGAGCCATGCGCCCCGACCTGAAACCCCTGAAGGCCTACGAAACCAGCATGCCAGGAGACCCGGAATATGCGCTGGCTTACCGGGCAGTGGACCGTCTGGTCAAACGTGCAGGTGCAGCATCTCTGGGGCAGTTCTGCCAGCAGGTGGGTCAAAAACTCCCCTGGAAAACTGCTTTTGAAAAAGCCTTTGGGGTTTCTGTGGAAGATTTTTACCAGCGATTTGAAGCAGACCGAAAAACACACTTCTGAACCAGCCACACAAAACTTTCAAGGGCATCGGTCTGCACTGTTTGCTCCACCGACAGACCAATCATGCCTTGACCGAAGCAAAAACAGTGCCGCCCTGTTGAACTGCTGCACTCAACTTGCCCCTCGCCCCCTGGTTTTGCGTTCATAAAATGCCTGGGCCTTGGCCCGATTGCCGCACCCGCTCATGCTGCACCACCTGCGGGAGTTGTTCCTGCTGGTGTCCAGAAAGTACCGGATGCAGAGGTGGTTTTCACATTTTTTGATTCTGCCCGTCAAATCCAGGGTGAGCAGGTCTGCTGCCTGTGCTGCCAGCAGACCCAGCAAGCCCTCTGGATGGGTGAGATCATGCTGCACTGACCGTTGCAGTGGGGGATTCTCTCCTTTCAGGACGGGATGACCCGGGTGCTGCTGGAGGATCTGGTTGAGGTGGTCAAGAAAGGAAGAAGGCACAGGCTGACCTGCAACAAAGCCTTCCAGCACGGCTCGCAAGTCATCCCGAAAGGCTTTCACCTCCTGGAGCACTTTTGTGCTCTCCGGGAGTGTTTTGACCTGTTCGGTCTGTGCAAGGTCCAGCAGACCAGACTGCACCACCCAGTCTCGCAGGTCCTGAAAATCCTCAAGCCTGTCCCAGCGTGCTCCCTCTTTCATCCGCACGGTGTTGATGAGGTCCACGGCCACATGGTTGGCATCAAAATCAAAAGTCTGGTTCATGGGCTCACCTTTTCTAACCATCATTCTATCACTTGACAGGTTAGAAGACCAGGCATAGCATGGCGGTACAGGGAAAAGCAGAGGCACCTGACAGGTGTCTGGGATGGCTTTTGCCGGAAAGGACCATGCACATGCAGATTCAACGGCTTCACTGGGCAGGCGTTCAACTGACCGCCAGGGACACCACCCTCTTCATTGACACCATTACCCCACCAGAAGCAGAACTTGATCCCGAGGTGACCACCACCCATCGACATGCCCTCCTGACCCATCACCACGCAGATCACGCAGATCTGGGGTACATTCACAAATGGATCGGTGGCACTGGAACACTGGTCACCCACCATGATGTGCTCCCTTTCCTGAACGTGGGATCACTCAAAGTGCGAACAGTGGGACTTCATCAGCCCCTGATTTTGCCCCACAGCACCGCAGACTTTGTGGTGCATGCTGTTCCCGCTTCAGATGGTCTGGGAGATCCGCAGGTGTCCTGGGTGGTGGAAGCGGGCGGAAAACGCATCCTGCATGCAGGAGACACCCTCTGGCATGGGCACTGGTGGAGCATTGCCCGCCTGTATGGGCCTTTTGATGTGGTGTTCTTGCCCATGAATGCACCCCGCATCAACATCGGGCGTTTTCAGGACAGTGGCATTCCCATTGTGATGACCCCGGAGCAGGCCGTTGCTGCTGCACGCATTCTGGCTCCAGAGCTCGTGGTCCCCATTCATTATGGTCGACATGAGCCAGGACGCTATGTGGAAACCCCAGATGCCCTGAATACCTTCCTGAAGCTGGCTCAGGAGGCTGGGCTGAAAGTGAATGCCATGCAGCCTGGAGAGGGTTTTGATTTGAAACCTCAGGCAGCTGTTCCAATCTGATCATGACAAAAAGCAACCGGAGGCCTTTCAGGGCCTCCGGTTCCAGCGAGAGAAGGAGTCTGGAATTTATTCGTGGAACAGTTCCCAGTGTTCGGGAGCGCGCCACAGGCTCGACAGAATCAGTTCCTTGATGAAGATGAACTCTTTGGGGAGCTTGTCGTACAGCTTCATGAACAGCTCGTCGTGTCCTGCGATTTCTTTCTGCCAGACGTCGCGGTCCACGCTCATGATGTCGTAGAACTGCTGTTCAGAGAAGTCCAGGCCGCGCCAGTCGATGTCTTCGTAGCGGGGCACCCAGCCGAGGGGGCTTTCCAGACTGGAGGCGTGTCCGCGTGCACGTTCCACGATCCACTTGAGGATGCGCATGTTTTCGCCGAATCCGGGCCACACAAACTTGCCGTTTTCGTCTTTGCGGAACCAGTTCACGTTGAAGATCCGAGGGGGGTTGGCAATGCTGCGTCCGAAGTTCAGCCAGTGGTTGAAGTAGTCGGCCATGTGGTAGCCCACGAAGGGGAGCATGGCGAAGGGATCGCGGCGCACCTCTCCGAGTTGCCCGAAGGCAGCAGCGGTCATTTCACTGCCCATGGTGGCGGCGGCGTACACACCGTAGTTCCAGTTGAAGGACTGGTACACCAGGGGCATCACGGTGCTGCGGCGTCCACCGAAGATGAAGGCAGAGATCGGCACGCCTCTGGGGTTGTCGTACTCGGGGTCCACAGAGGGGCACTGGCTGAGGGGCGCAGTGAAACGGCTGTTGGCATGGGCGGCTTTGCGGCCACAGTCAGGGGTCCAGTCCTGTCCGGTCCAGTCGATCAGGTGGGCAGGGGCCTCTTTGGTCAGACCTTCCCACCACACATCACCGTCGTCGGTGAGGGCCACGTTGGTGAAGATGGTGTTTTCCTGGATGCTGGCGATGGCGTTGGGGTTGCTGTCCACGTTGGTGCCAGGGGCCACACCGAAGAATCCGGCTTCGGGGTTGATGGCGTAGATCTTGCCGTCATCGGCAGGTTTGATCCAGGCAATGTCGTCTCCGACGGTGGTGACTTCCCATCCTTCTTCCTGGAAGGCTTTGGGGGGAATCAGCATGGCGAAGTTGGTTTTGCCGCAGGCACTGGGGAACGCAGCAGCCACGTAGGTTTTTTCACCGTTGGGGTCTTTGACCCCCAGAATCAGCATGTGCTCGGCAAGCCAGTTCTGTTCGCGGGCAAGGACCGAGGCGATGCGCAGGGCGAAGCACTTCTTGCCCAGCAGGGCGTTGCCGCCGTAGCCTGAACCGTAACTCCAGATCATGCGCTCTTCGGGGAAGTGCACGATGTATTTTTCGGTGTTGCAAGGCCAGGGCACGTCTTGCTGGCCGGGCTCCAGGGGTGCACCAACAGAGTGCAGACAGGGCACGAAGTCGCCATCACCGAGGGTGTCCAGCACGGCACGGCCCATGCGGGTCATGATGCGCATGTTGACGGCCACGTATGGAGAGTCGCTGATTTCCACCCCGATGTGGGAGATGGGTGAACCCAGGGGTCCCATGCAGAAGGGAACCACGTACATGGTGCGGCCCTTCATGCAGCCATCAAAGAGGGGGGTCAGTTTGGCTTTCATTTCGGCGGGGGCCATCCAGTTGTTGGTGGGGCCTGCGTCGGCCTTGCTGAAGCTGCAAATGTAGGTGCGGTCTTCCACGCGGGCCACATCGCTGGGGTGGGAGCGGGCAAGGTAGCTGTTGGGACGTTTTTCAGGATTCAATCGAATGAAAGTGCCAGCGCGAACCATCTGGTCGCAGAGGTAATCGTACTCTTCCTGAGAGCCATCACACCAGTGAACAGCTTCAGGTTTGCACAGGTTCACCATTTCCTGCACCCATTGAGACAGCTTGCGATTTTTCACGAAGTCTGGCACTGGTAAGTTGGGTTTAACAATCATGGTCTGCTCCTTTGGGAGGGTTTGTGTGCCCTCGACACCCACAAAATACGGGGACCTGATTACTGAACCATTACCGGCGTAACTTTCTGGGAGACAGGTGGTCTGGACAACTTGACAGAAACCATCTCGGTGCCGATGCCTGAAGCAAGACCACCACAGCCCAACTCGACAGTCCATCATCGTGAAATCACACCCAGCAGCAGCTGAAGGGGGGATTGAGGCATGCCAGATGGGTCCACGTGTGTCCTGTCAGGCTCTCAAACGGGCAGGACACATCAAAAGACCCTGCAAATGCAGGGTCTTTCTGAAAGCCTTGATTCAGCGAGTAGGTTTGGTTTGTCCAGGGGTGAAAGACATGGTTTTGGCTGCCCCCTGCCTCAGGAATCCCGTCTGCCCCGGACAGTCCAGTGTAAAACTGGTGTAGGGTCCAGCGAAGTTCCCCACTTTGTTCACCAGGGCAAGCTGTCCGGTTTCACTGTCCAGGTTCAGCACATGCCACCAGGTCCCTTGCTGGTTTTCTGGCACCTTGATTTCGGCAACCATGCCCGTCTCGTCGATCACCTGCACCACTGCGTTGGTCAAAGGCCCTTCAAACCAGTAATAGTTGTTGATCCAGTACTGGTACTGGCCCTGCCCAATGCGCTTCGAGAGGTGCACCACTTCCGGACCGAACTGGTAGGTGTCGTCCACATCCAGCGTGGCCCCATGACAATCTCCTTCGGTGCCCATGTTGTTGTAGAACACCACATAAGGGTTGGATTCCGGGAAGAACAGGTACGAATCCAGGTCAGAAGGCCTTTCACCCCAGCGCAGGACCAACCGCACTTTGCCAGTGACTTGCAGGGTGGGTTTGCGCACAGTCACCGGAATGCTGGCCTGCAGGCTGTGGTCTTCCACCGAAGTGGCAGTCAGGGTGTAACTGCCCGGGGTGGAAGGGGCCGTGTACTCCACACTGTTGTCAGACAGGGTGTTGAGGGTTCCGGCGGTGGCATTCCAGGTCACCCTGCGGCTTTGCAGGTCCTTGCCGCTGACCACGGCCCCCACGTTCCATTTGCTGCCGGTGAGGAGGTCAAGTTTCAGGGGGTTCAGGGAGATCTGCCGCACATTCGGGTCCACCCCGGCCACGATGTAAGCCCACCCGGGATCTCCGGTGGTGGCCACATCAATGGTGCATTTGACCAGCAACACCTTGCTGATGATGCCTGCATCCACACAGGTCTGGTACGCAGCCTCCCGCTTTTCAGGATCGAGTTTGGCCGTGCTCATGTAATCCCTGGGGAACAGGCGGTTGGTGAACGTGTGGGTGTTCTCCCCTGCTTCGTAATCAAACAGAGATTCACCGTCCCGGACCCGCCAGCTTTCTCCAAACTGTCCGTAGAGTTCCTGCAGGGTGGGGTTGGAGGTAGCAAACGTCAATCCTTCGCGGGTCACGAAGTCGTTGTGCTGACCATCAAAGTTCCCCAGCAGTCCAGCGACCTTCCCTTTGCGGTGCCCGGGGAGGTTGACACTGACGCTGCCCCAGTTTCCGGCATACAGGTCGATTTCGGCGGAGGTGCCGTCCAGCCAGGTGACGGTGCCGAGTTTGTCTTTGAACACCACCAGGCCCCCGAAGTTCAGCGGCTGGTAGAGTTCATGGTTGATCATGTTTTGTACCCGGCCGTTGATCTTGACCACCGGGTAGCCGTCCTGTCCAGCATAAAAACCCACCCGGTCCTGGCCAACTTGCATGGCCACTGCGCGGGTCAGGGAGTAATCGAGGTTCCCGGCGAGGTAACGGGTCTGAATTTCGAACTGGTTTTCTGGGGTTTGGGAGGGATCGGTGGACTTGCTGAGGATAAACTCACCCACGGCCTGGAAGTCAAACACCCAGCCGTCGAAACTTTTCAGGTGTGGATCTCCGAAGCTGGCTCCCGTGCCTGCCTGTGGGGGGTCTTGCAGGGCAGGGTCCGGCTCTGCAGGGTTGTTGGGGTCGGCAGGTGGGTCA
Organism: Deinococcus cellulosilyticus NBRC 106333 = KACC 11606; assembly: GCF_007990775.1. NCBI lineage: Bacteria > Thermotogati > Deinococcota > Deinococci > Deinococcales > Deinococcaceae > Deinococcus > Deinococcus cellulosilyticus. The sequence goes on from NZ_BJXB01000004.1 coordinate 59,957, forward strand.
CTGGGGTCGCCACCGCCTCCACCTGCTTTGGGTTCAGCACACAACTCAGGATGCACATTGCCAGAAAATCCGACGTTGGCAATGATCAGCAGGTATTCCTGACCGGGTATCAGGTCGCTGAAGTCCAGCCCATCCTCTCCCCCATCTGTGAGGGCGGAGCAGTCCACGTTGCAAGGCAAAGGATAGGCTTTGTACCGCAGGTTCTGACCGGCCACTTTGAAATTCACCCCTGCTGGCAGGGGGCCATCGATTTTGATTCGCACTGCGCGAGCAGAAAGGGCAGGAATGGTGAATGCGTCTCCCAGCAGGTTGCACTGCCTCTGCCCACTGGACAGGTTCAGACTCAGGGAAGTGAGCATCGGCTGGCCATCTGCACCTTTGCCGAGGGCCTTTTCATTGAGGGTGCATTTGCTGCCTCCGTGCACCGGGATGGTGTTCTCAAACAGCTGGTTCTTCACAAAATCCCAGTACATGCCCCCATAACCATCGGCAAATCCCAGGCCTTTGAAGAATCGGTCCAGATCGTCTGAAGTGACATCTGTGTTGGGATCTCTGGGTGAACATTCCTGTCGGGCAGATGCATTGATGCCCACCCAATGGCAGACGGTTCCCACGCCTTTCTCAGGGGAATAGAAATCCCGCAAGATCTGGGTGGGGTCGCTGTAAATTCCTGCCTCCTGAAGTTTTTTGCCCGCATACGTCCAGAAATCCTGGGTCTCATAACTGAAATCATCCAGACACTGGGCGGTTGCTGCATCGACATGACACCCTTTGTCCAGGGCGGCAGTCACTGGGAAAGGTTCATATCCTGGGTAAGAGCCCATCTCGCCATCTCTGGAGCGCATCATGTTTGAAGCGGTGCCTTCAACGATGGGGGTTGGGCTCCGGACTCCCGCAGCTTTCTGGTACTGGTGTCCCATCTCATGACGCATGGTGTCTTCCAGGGGGGGTTTCAGATCAGGTGGGAGTTCACCTTCTGCATTCAGACAGACAGCAAATCCATAGCCAGCAGCCACACCTCCTGTGTCCGCATCCCGACAGGGTGAACTGCCAAGTGGCACAAAATCGAGGTATGCACTGAGCGCATTGAATTCCCGCAGGACATCAGGATTTTGAATGCCCTTTGCATACTCCTGGCGAATCTGATCAAAGAGTTCCTGCGCCCTGGCCATCATGGCTGGATCACATCGCTCCACCCCGTCAACCATGTACCTGCATCTGACCCGGGAGATTGAGAGGTCCTGCTTCAGGACCTCAGCTTTTTTTTGGGGCGAAAGCGTTCTCTTTTCAGGATAAAAGGCGAAATACACCCCTTCCGCAAAGATGGAGTCCTGAGCAAGCACCATGAAACCATCCTGAATGTCTCCCAGGCCATACTCCTGTTTGAATCCAGAAGCGTCCCTGCCTGGCCCTGAGAAGTATTTTCTGGGGGACCAGGTCAGGTAGGTGTAGCCCAGGCCATTGCGGTCATCTCCTGCTGGAAGTTCAATGGTCAACCTGGGTCGAAAGTGGTACGTGTTGCCCATGGTGATTTTGTAAAAGACTTCCGCCTGTTCCCAGATGCTGCCAGCATCCCTGTCTGGTAAAAAAGCCACCTCATTGCGGGTGAAACGCTCAATCTTGATGGGCAGAGGTCCAGGGACATTTGCAGGCAGGGTGATGCGCATGCCATCTGGACCTTCAAAAGGCTCACCCTGTCTCAGAATGCCTTCGCTGACTTTCGGAGACAAATCAGGGTTCTGGGCAACCTCCAGAGGGGCATTCACCGTCAAGTCTCCACGGGTCATGATGCTGCCTTGCAGTTCCAATGCCTGATGCACAGTGGTGTTCTCTCCAGCCCACAAGAAAGCTTTGAGCGGTGCAGCGCTCTTGAAGTGCAATTGAATCGACTGGGGGGTCACCACCGAGAGCTGACCCTGCGGGGTGGAAATGGGCTGATTGAGCTGAATGGCTCCACCTGAAGCCAGCAGGCTCTGTCCCTGTGCGGTGATGGGGGCCGTGACATTGAGGGGTTGTTCTGAAATCCATTGACCCTCTTTCAGGTGCAGGCTTTTCCAGTTGCTCTTTTGCGTCCACACCACAGTGTCTTTCAGGGTGAGGCTTTCTCTGGCCTGAAGGTTTCCCTGCACAGTGATGTGGGTGTGGTCCAGGGTGAGGGGGACCTGAATGTCCAGATTGCCCTGAATCAGCACCCGCTGACCTGAACTGAAAAACTGGGCGGCATCTGCAGCGGTTTTGATCTGCAGGTTTCCTTTGATGGTCTGGGTGTAGGCAGAAGGTTGCAGCAAAGCCTTCAGTGAGGCAAAATTCAACACAGGCACAGCCTGTGTCCCCTGACTGACGGCTTCACCCTGAACCAAAGTGGGGTTCTTGATCCCTCCATTGATCTGTCCTCGCAGGGGCGAAGCCAGGGTGACCCTTTGCTGGTTGTTCAACTGTCCCCCCACAAACAGACCATGCCGTACAGCGGTGAAAGCTGCACGTTGTGGGGTGAGGTCTTGTGAACTGGCTGCCACCTGAATCCCTTCTGGGGTTTCCTGGCGATGGGTGGGCGAAGAGGGAACAGGTTGCGGTGAGGGGGCTTGGAAACAGGCAGTGAGCAACAGGGCGATAGGGGATATTTGAGCAAACGTTTTCAAATGGACCTCCTCCCTAAATGTATTCTGAAACACCTTTCAAAACCACTCTTGTTTAGATCTCATGACCCTTTGTTACAAAAATGACTCAATCACATGACTTTTCGTCTGAGAACAGGGAAAAGGGCAACGCTCAACCAGAGCATGAAGGAATTTTACAAATGGGCAGCTGCAGAACACTGTCAAGGGTCTGCAGCATCAAAACGGCTTCAAAAATGGCCCTCTCTGTGCAATCGAAAGGATTTTTGAGGCCCCTGGTTACAAAACGACCGCAAACTTCTTCCTCCAGCCGCATCAACAGTTGATCACTGAACGGCACACTGGACCCAGTGGGGAGGTCTTCTGCCACCAGAACCATTTTCTGGTGCTGATGAAGGTGTGGGGCGTGTCGAGAAAGTCAGGGGTTCAGCAAGGACAAAAGTGCCGTTGAGGGAGTCCACAATGGGACAGAACACCCTGCGCGAAGGAGCCCTTATGACCTCACCTCATCCCCTCAGCGAAATCACCCGCATGCTGTCCCTGACCCCCATCTTTCAGGGCTTGCAGGACAGCGACCTGATCGACCTTGCAAAAGCCATGCGGGAGCAGCATTTCGAGAAAGGCAGCCCAATTTTCCTGCAGGGAGACCCGGTGGAACGGGTCAACATCCTGATTCGTGGGTGCCTGAGGGTCTTCAAGGAGGGCTCCAGAGGCAACAAGCAGATCACCCTGCACCTCGAAAAACCTTACCGCGCAGTGGCCCTGGTGGCGGTTTTTCTGGACCACCCGGTTTACCCAGCCTCCTGCGAGGCCATTGAAGACAGCACTGTGCTGGTGATGGACCGAAAGGCATTCATGGAGATGGTCACACACAATGCTGTGCTGGCCCAGTCGGTGATTCGCTACCAGGCCCGCAAGCAGGGAGAACTGATGCACCTGCTGGACAGGCTGTTTTTCCGGGAAGTGGGTTCACGGGTGGCAGAAACCCTGCTGACCCTGCAAGAAGAACTGGGCAACGGTTTTGTCCTGCCCACCAACGGCATGCTGGCCGCACAACTGGGCACCGTGCCAGAGCTGATCAGCCGCAAACTGGGTGAGTTTTACCGCCAGGGGCTGATTCATCTGGAGGGCCGCAAGGTGTGGGTGCTGAAAAAAGAAGACCTTCAGGAGCTGGCAGTGGAGTAAACCATACATGTCCAGATGCCATATTGGATGGCAGGAATGAACGTGATCAGCATTCTGAAGTTCCTCATGGAGCAGCACGAGATCACCCAGCTGAAGCTTGCCGACGCCACAGGCATTGACCAGGGAAACATCAGCAAACTGTTCAGGGCAAACGGGAGTTCTCCAAAGATCACATCCGGGCTTTCAGTGCATTCTTCAAAGTTGACCCAATTGTATTTCTTTGATTTATCATCTTGAAGTCAAAGCAATGGAAATTGCACAATGCAGACAGAGGACACCTTCATCATTCAGTAATGGGAAGGACTTCTTTACCCAGGAACATCATCATTTGAGCGTGATATTGTTCATTCTGCACATCCATAGAATCTCTTTCTTTTAGTGTATCACCAGGACTTCGATTAAACCTCAGGGCATGCTCTGCGTTTTGATCTTTTTGATGGAAATAAAAAGGGGTGGCCAGAATATGCCTTCCTTCTTCTGTGACATCATGAAAATAAACAAATGCATTCGGATCTCCAGTCTGAAACACCAAAGGTTCAATAACCAAAAAATTCGCAAACAGCTGGGCTTTAAAGAGAATCTGTCGCTTATTGATTTTAAAAAGCACATCGGTTCCAAATGCTTCCTGATTGTAGGCCATAAATCCCAATTTGACCTGCAGAGCATCAAGAATATACCTGAATGCTTCATAATATCCCTCTTCAAGAACCTGTGGAGTTCTCTTGGAGTCTTTTGCCGTTTCCAGCCAGAGAAACGCCAGGTTTGTATTTTCATACATGAAATCATAGTAGTCCGCCACCAGACGGATTATTCCAGACACCTTATTGAATTGAAAGATCAAGATAATATTCAGGTCACCGGGAGAAGAAGTTGCCGACTGATCTTGAAACTCCCATCCCGTAAACCCCGGAGGAGATTCAGACAGGTTTTTTATCCCATTTCTGATGAAAGAGTGCGGTACCAGAAGACCCATTGCAGGTGTTGGACGCATGACATATTTTAGACTTCGGACAGATCCTCTGAACATGGCAATGGCTGATCTGCTTTGATCGCCTGGATTCCGTAAAACCATTGACAGTGTTTCAAGAAATCCCCAGATGGTGCTGGAGCCCCATCCGCATGCGACCTGCGGCTTCCATCAGGAAAATCGCACTCTGTTCTGGCAGGGTCTGTTCGCAGGTGTGTTCCCACACGGCAAGCCAGCGGTTGAAGTGGTCGCTGGAAAGGCCGAGGGGCATGTGGGCCATCGGAGGGGAGCCCCTGAAGTTTTTGGGTCCACCCAGCACCCCCACCCAGAAATCGGTGAGCTTCTGGATGTGTTTCTCCCACCATTCTGCTGCAGGTTCCTCGACCACCTGATCAAAGACGGCCTTCATCTCGGGAATCTGATTCAGGTTCACATAGAAGGTGCGGACCAGCTGTTCCACGGTGGCGCGGCCACCAATCATGGCGTAATGGTTTTCGAGGGACATCATGTTACCTCCATCCCAGCTGGCGTTTGCCTTCCGGGGTGATGCGCTCAGGGGTCCACGCGGGTTGCCACACCAGATCCACCTGCACCTCTTCAATGCCCGGCATCCGTTCCAGTGTACGCCGCACCGCATCGGTGAGGGTGTCGTGGAGGGGGCATCCCGGAGTCGTGAGGGTCATGGTGACCCTCAAGGTGCTTTCTTCGATGTCCACCCCGTAAACCAATCCCAGATCGACGATGCTGATGCCCAGTTCGGGATCGAGCACATTCTGCAGGAGCATACCAGCAAGTTCCTTAAGGTTTTCTGCGGACATACATGACCTCCGTGAGGACAGAGAGATAGGGAACGAGGCCCGCAGCGATCAGCCAGAGACCTGCAGGGTGAAACACTGTGGCCACAATCCCGAGGGCGAAGATCACCATCGCGGCATCTGCGGTTTTCTCGTTGAACATGTCTTTCAGGGTCGGGACCTGGGTTTTGCCCACCTGATCGGCATACCTGTGCAGCCACACCAGAAAAGGCAGGATCTTGTAGAGCATTCCGGTGATCACCAGCAGCAAAAATCCTGCAAAGAGGGTGAGGGCCATCGTCCACAGGCCACCCAGGGCCAGCAGAATGCTGGCGACCAGGAACCCCATCCCCAGCACGTAATGCCTGACCCCGACATCCAGTTGCTTCTTGACCCTTTTTGCAATGAGGTTTTTCGCATCCAGGGCCATCAACAGTGCAGCAAGCAGCAACAGGGGCAGGGTTGAGGCAGGCCAGATCAGGTCACTGAGAATGGCGATGTTGAGCACCCACAGGTTCAGGCCCAGCACTCTGGGTTTCACCCCGTGCGACAGCGTGAACATCCCCACCAGTTTGTGCCCCACCCCGGCAATGGAAATCAGAAAGACTCCGACCAGACCGAGCACTGCATGGGTCTGCAGCCTCACCGGGTCATAGTTGCCAAATTGCATGCTGAGGGCCTGAAGCATGCCCACTGCTGGCGTGGTCAGCAGGTGAAGCGTGACCCACACCAGTGAAGTGGCGACCACACTCCATTTCCGGGTGCTTCTGAAGACCAGGAACATGTGCACGGCAAACCAGATCAGGGCAACACTGACCAGACCCCCTCCCATGGCAATCAGGACAGGCTGATACTGCAGGAAGCCGAAAACCTGGATCGGCACCCCCACAGCCCACAGGCCCAGCACAGCGTAACCCCACCAGGCCCGCACCAGACCGACCTCCAGAATGACCGGAACGAGCTGGTGCATGCTGCCGATCAGAATGCCTGTGCCAAAACCCAGCAACAGCAGGTGGGTGAAAGCCAGGGTCACAGGATGGCGGTAACTGCTGAAACCATCCGGGTGCAGGGCAAGCAGCAAAACGGCACCCATCAGAAAGAGGGTGGAGGTCAGCACAAAACCAGCGGGAACCTGATAAGGAGCAGTGGTGCTTTTGGCGGCTAGGGCAATCATGGTTCCTCCTGCGTTCAGTCTAGAAAGGACCACCACCCCACAGCCATGACCCAGGTCATGGTCAGGGCCGGCATGGAAGGTGCAGACTCAGAGACAGGAGAAAACCATGCCAGAAACCACCCTGCAAGAACTCGATGTGCGCACCATCCACCCCAGAGAACGCCACCCCAGAATCTTTCATCTGTTTGACAGCCTGGAGAGCGGAAGCAGCTTTCAACTGGTCAACGACCATGATCCCAAACCCCTTTTCTACCAGTTCCAGATCGAGCGTCCCGGCACCTTTGAATGGGAGTACCTCGAAAATGGCCCCCGGGTGTGGCGGGTCAAGATTTCAAAAGCCTGAATCCCCTGGCCTGTGCAGCGTGCTGACAGGCCGGTCTTTTTTGGAGGCACCATGATCACCGCCCAGACCCGCATCAGCGAGGTGTTGCAGCAGCACCCGGAATTGCTGCCCGTGCTGATTTCTGCAAGCCCTGCCTTCGAGAAGCTCAAAAACCCCATGCTCAGGAAGGTCATGCCAAAACTGGTGACCGTTCAGCAGGCTGCGGGCATGGCGGGACTTCCGGTGGATGACCTGCTGGGAAAACTGCTCGCCGCCCTCGGCCATGATGCTTCTGAATCGCAGGGTGTTTCTGTTTCTGGCTCGCTGCTCGGGACCCCTGCTCCAGTGTGGGTGGATGCTGTTGTTGCTGCTGAACTGGATGTTCAGCCCCTGCTGCAACGCGGTGAAGAGCCCTTCAGCCAGATTCAGAAAGTGGCCGCTGCTGTGCCTGCAGGACAGAAGTTTCTACTTTTGGCCCCATTTGAGCCTGTTCCACTGTACCAGGCCCTGGGCAAGAAAGGCTTTGCCGCATGGTGTGAACACGCTGGAGAGTTTTTCAGGGTGCATTTTTACCGGGGGGCAGCAGTTCAGGGTTTCCCCGAGCAGGAGAAACCTTCTTCTGGTTCACCTGCAAACTGGACCTTCAATCTGGAAGTCACCATCCCGGAAACCCTGGAACCCCCGGAGCCCATGATGCGGGTGCTTGGTGCACTGGACCAGCTTCAGCCAGGACAGGCTTTGCTGGTGCACCATGTGCGCAGGCCCATCTACCTGCTGCAAAGGCTGGAAGAAATGGGCCATCAGGTGGAGGTCATGGAAGAAGGACCCCGTGTGGAGATCCTGATCCAGAAGAAACCCCCCCAGACTTCCGGGTCGGGCACTGCATGAGGCCATGAAAAACGTTACCCTGAGGCCATGAAAAAAATCATGCTGTTTCTGATGCTCGCTGGTGCTGCACAGGCCACCGAACTGCGCATTTATCCCGGATTTGCCGAGGTGCTGACCCCCATCCATCCCCAGAATCACCAGTTTGAATGGACGGTGGGGCAAGAGGACCTGTGCCAGGTCATTCCATCTTCACTGGCAGTGCAGGGGGCAAAAGTTGCGGAGTACACGCTGGCTTTTCAGCAGAAATCCTGGCTGGATCAGCTGATCGGGAAGCAGGTCACGGTCCGAATTGGGGATGAGCTGCGTGAAGGCACTGTGGAACGCATTGAGGACCAGACCCTGTTCGTGAAGGAGCTGGAAACAGGAAGGTACCTGATGGTGGGTGCAGACCAGCTTGAACTGCATGCCCTGCCTCCCCTCACCCGCAACCGATCAGAATTGCAATTCAAATTCACCCTGCAGAGTGAAAACAAACCCGTCCTGAGGTACTTCACCCGCAACATCCAGTGGACCCCCAGATACACCCTGGAGGTGAATGGGGGCACGGCACGCCTGACCGGATGGGCCGATCTGCAAAACAACTCCCGTGAGAAACTGACTGTGAGTGAGGCGGACCTGTTCAGCGGGAATTTCAATTTGCCCTCTGGACAGTTTGAGTTCTGCAATCCGGTGCAGAACCAGCAGATGTACAACATGGCACCCCCTGCACCCATCAGTCCAACGGCTGTGGCAGATGCATCAGAAAGCCGGGTTGCCCTCCCCACCCTGACCTCTGGAGGGCTTTACCGCCAGGAGGTCAGGCGTCCTTTTGAGATTCCAGCGCAGGGGCACCTCAATCTGGCCCTCAAGGATGCCCAGATGCCCATCAAGCAGGTGCTGGTGGGTGCGCAGGCTTTCTCCCAGTACAACAGTGCGAATCCTTTCATCCGGCAGTACCGCTTTACGGCACCGGAGTTTTTGCAGCAGGCTCCCATCAGCGTGCGGGATGATGGCGTCTTCGTCGGTGAAGCCTACCTGCCCGAAACGGCCAAAGGGGACAAAACCACCCTGAACATGGGCACCGCATCGGATGTGACCTACCAGAGAACCGTGCAGCTCCTGAATGAGACCAGAAAGGACAATGAGGTGACCTCCAGAACCTATCAGGTCAACCTCAAATTCAGCAATTTCCGCAGCAGTCAGGCCACCGTTGAATACACCGAAAGCCTGTTCCGGGGCCGAAAAGGGCAAATCACCCACCTGGATCAGGGCTGGGTGAAAACGGGCAATGACCTGATGTTCGCAGGACCCCTGAAAGCCGGAGAGGTCAAAACCCTGATGTTCAAGGTTCGTTTTGATGTGAATTGATGGAGGTCTGAATCTGGAGAGCATGCGGCCAGCACGCCCGTGCTCTGTTTTTTTGCTGTGTGTATTTTTTTGATGAAGGTGAGGCCCTCACTTCAGTAATGGGTCGGTAACTCCCTCCTCCTACCTTGAAGGCACCAGAAACCCACAGGAGGAACGTCCATGAAAGTTCGCGATGTCATGACGCCGCATCCCATCACGGTGTCTCCAGAAACGTCTGTGCCAGAGGCCATGCAGCTGCTCAAAAACCACGGTTTCCGCCGTCTGCCTGTTGTGGAGCACGGTGAACTGGTGGGCATCGTGACCGACAGGGACCTCAGGGAAGCCATGCCCTCCCGGGCCACCACCCTCTCCATGTGGGAACTGCATTACCTGCTCGCAAAACTGCAGGTGTCTGAAGTGATGACCGAAGAGGTGATCACCATCCGTCCGCACATGGAACTCCGTGCTGCTGCAGAACTGATGCTGGCCCACAAAATCGGGGGCCTTCCGGTGGTCAGTGTGCTGGGCCATGTGATCGGGATCATCACCATCACCGAGGTGCTCAGGGCTTTTGTGCAGCAGGACATTGCTGCGGTCTGACCCTCAACCTCCATCCTGAAAAGTCCTCGAAAGGAGGCCACCGATGAAAGTTGCTGACTGCATGAGCAGAAACCCCCTCACCGCCCACCCCTCCATGACTGCCAGCGAAGCGTGGTACAAACTGAAGACCAGTGTGCTGCATGTGCTTCCGGTGGTCGATGACACGGGCCTGATTGGCATCATCAAGCTGGCAGACCTTGAAGAATTCGCCCAGAAGCGCTCCAGCTACCATGCCCCGGAATTCCTGGTGGGTGAGTACCTGCTGGAAGGCCTGCTGGTGGGAGACGTGATGCGCGCTCCGACAGCCACAGTGCATCCAAGCGACGCTCTGGAAACCGCTGCCCAGGAGATGCTGCGCCACAAGATTCTGGGCCTTCCCGTGGTGGAAGACCACTGGCGTCTGGTGGGTGTGATCACCGTGTCAGACCTGCTGGAGGTGTTTGCCACCCACCGTTTTCTGTCCCTTCCGGGCTAACAGAACAGTTTGTGGGACCAGGGCAGAACATGTTGCAAAATTGAACCTCCAGAAAGATGTTCTGGAGGTCTTTTTGTGTTGCAAACAGAAAGAGGTCAGCGCACGAACACAAAACGCCAGCTCTGGGCCGGGTGGTTGTTCACGCTCCAGGTGCGCACGTCTGTTCCCGGAGCGGTGCCTGCACCTGCGTTGTCCATGGCGAGCCCTGTTTGCTGTCCGACCAGCCTGAAGTAACCTGCACCCATGTCGTCCAGTCGCCAGTTCTGGGAGAAGAGGCCATTGCAGGTCCACAGCCGGACATCTGCACCCGGGGTGCTGGAGCCGTTTTCGATGTCCAGGCACAGGTCTTTTGCACCAACCATGCTGCGCAGGCGGTAGAATCCGGAGGTCACACTTTCCACCTTGAATTCCTGGGCGGCATTGCTGTTGCAGGTCCACTGGCGCACGTTGGTTCCTGCAGTGGTCCCTGCATTCTCCACATCCAGGCACAGGCGGTTCACCGAGTTGATCAGCCTGTAGTTGCTGCCGACCTGCACGTTCACTTTCTGTTCGTTCTCCAGGGGCCAGCCGTCTGCCGTCCAGTCGAGCCTCCTGAGGGCCATTTTGGGGGCTCCTCCTGCTGTGGTGTCGTAATAGTGGTGCAGGAAGTAGTCCACACCCCCTTCCTGGTACACGTCACCGCCGCCCTGGCCGCGCTCGTTTCCCTGATCGGCCAGCAGCAGGGTGCCTCCGCCCTGATCGAGCCTCACGCCATTGCGGTCGTAATAAGGTCCAGTGATGGAGGTTGCGCGGCCCATTGCCGTTTTGTAGGTGCTGTCCAGCAGTTTGCAGCACAGATCCCAGGAGACAAACAGGTAATAGTAGCTGCCCTTCTTGAAAATGGAGCTGGCTTCCACAGGGTTTCCAGAGACGTTGGTGCGGTTGGCGATGGTGTAGACGCTGCCGGTCAGTGAGGTCATGCTGCTCATCTTCTGGATCTTGATGCCCGAAAAGAACGATCCCCAGGACATATACCAGCCCACACTGCTGTCCCAGTGCACGTTGGCATCGATGGCGTTGAAGTCGGTGGTGGTCTCCGAGGAGCGCAGAATGGCCCCGTGGTCGGTCCAGGAGGTGGGGCTGCAGGGGTTGGTGCTGCTGGCCACCCCGATGGCCGAATTGCGGGTCCCGAACTGGCTGGCGGAATAGTACAGGTAGTACCTTCGGTCGGTTCCGTTGTAGACCACTTCGGGGGCCCAGATGTTTTTCACCTGGTACTGGTCCCTGGTCCACTGGGGCACCGGGATTTCTCCGATGGTGCTCCAGCTTCCGGTCATGCCGCCACTGGAGCGGTGCACCAGCACCCCTCCGGGATTGCTGGTGGTGCGTTCAATTCCGGTGGAGAAGCTGCAATAGGTGCTTCCCGCCTTGATCATTCCAGGGTCATGGGAACCCAGGTCTCCGGTCAGTACCAGACCAGTCTGGGGGGTGATCTCCTGTGTGGAGGGGGTCAGGCTGGCGCAGGACACCAGTGCGGACGTCAGCAACAGTAGAGGGTGCAGTTTCATGTGGTCCTTTCTGAACACACAGGACCGTCCAGAGCAGAGGACAGCTTCATCTTCTGGAGGACCTGTTCAGGATGGAGGGGCTTCACGGAAACGGAAGTCCGGAAGCTTGAGGAGATTTTGTGAACGATAACAGCCTAACATGGCCTTTTAACAGTGTCAACAGTCCAAACCTTCATGGAAAAAAGTTGTTCCAAAGCATATTTTTTCAAACTGGCCCCAGAAGCAGATGGTTTGATTTTGCAAAAAATCATGTTAATATTGTGATCGCTCACTATCTGTCATCCTGAGACTTCAGGGGTTCAGTCCCCATTTCCCAGTCCTGTACGCTGGACATTTGCAAAGACCCCACATCCTGCAGGAAGGCATCCTGATCAGGATTTCCTGTTACACCTGCACCAGAAAGGAAAGATCATGCAAAAAAGAACACTTGGCCGCACCGGCCTGCAAGTCACCGAAATTGGATATGGGGCCTGGGGCATCGGACAGAGCATGTGGATCGGTGCCGAGGACGACGAAAGCCTCAAGGCCCTCAGCCGTTTCGTGGAACTCGGCGGCAACTTCATTGACACTGCCCTGGTCTATGGCGACGGACACAGCGAACGGCTGGTGGGACAGGTGGTGCAGCAACACCCCCATGTGCTGGTCGCCACCAAAATCCCACCCAGAAATTTCCTGTGGCCCGCCCGCAAAGACACCTCTGCACAGGAAACCTACCCTGCAGAGCATGTGATTCAGTGCACCGAGCGCAGCCTGAAAGACCTGGGGCTGCCCCACATCGACCTGCAGCAGTTCCACGTCTGGGATGATGGCTGGACCGATGAAGGCGACTGGAAAGACGCCATTGACCAGCTCAAGAAAGACGGCAAAATCCGTCACTTTGGCATCTCCATCAATGACCACCAGGCCAACAATGGGGTGAAACTGGTGGAGTCCGGGAAGGTGGACACGGTGCAGGTGATTTACAACGTGTTTGACCAGAGCCCGCAGGACCGTCTGCTGGACGCCTGTCTGGAGCACAATGTGGGGGTCATTGTGCGGGTGGCCCTCGATGAAGGGGGCCTGACGGGCAAAATCACTCCTGAAACCGTGTTCCCCGAAGGGGACTGGCGCAACCACTACTTCGGTGGGAACCGCAAGGCCGAGCTGCAGGAGCACCTGCAGGCCATTGAAAAGGATCTGGGCATCCGTACGGACCAGCTTCCTGAAACAGCCTTGCGTTTTGTGCTGTCCCACAAAGCGGTGTCCACCGTGATTGTGGGCATGCGCAGTGTAGGCAACGTGGAGCGCAACGTGACCATTGCAGATGGCAAGGGGCTTCCTGCAGATCAGGTCCAGAAGCTCTACAACCACCGCTGGGACCGCAACTGGTACATCTAGTGCATGTTCACAGCTGAGCGTTCACAGCAAAAAAAGACATTCTGAACGGGAAAAATCATCCAGAGTCACCCATCAAAAGGCAACAAGGTGCTCTGGGGTGAACTGCACAGCAGGAGGCTTCTTGTGAAGCCTCCTTTTCAAAAACCAGCTTGACCTGCCAAATGCTTCGTGCTTCTCTGCCAGCCCTCTGAAACGGACACAAAAAAAACCTGTTCCAAACCCTATAATCCCTGATAGGAGTGATCAGGCCATCCATGTCCATCCCAGAATCCCTGTCCGGTGAGGTGCTCCGAGCAGCCCTGCTTTCCCTGTTGACCCTGTGCAAAAAACCTGTGATTCTGCTGGTGGCCCCTGGTGGTTACGGCAAAACCGTGGCTGTGGCCCAGTGGATGCGCACCCAGAAGGACCCTTGCGTGTGGGTGACGGAGCGTGCCCTCAGCACAACCGGGGAACGTTTGCTGCAGGAAATCTGCAGGCAGTTGCGAGGCCTCCAGAAGTTGCCCCCTGTGGACTCCCGTGTCACCCTGGAAGATGTGCTTTTGCTGCTGGACAGGCAGCGGGATGTGCCTGTCAAACTGGTGTTTGATGGCCTGGATGGGGCCTCCCGAGAAACGATGCTGCTGCTGGCCAGACTGTGCAGGGGCATGCCAGCAGGGCATCAGGTGGTGCTGTGTTGCCGTTCTCCCAGGCTGGAGGGCTTCCAGCAGCTGTTCATCAAGCAGCAGGTGGAGGTCTTCACGGCAGAACACCTGGCTTTTTCTGTGCAGGAATGCACACGGGTGGTGGGACGGCCTTACACGCAGCGTGAGTACGAAAGAAGCCGGGGGTGGTGCCAGGAGGTCTGCCACCAGCATCAGTCCCAGTTTGTTTATGACCCGAAAGCCTACATTGAGGAACTGGCCCTGGAACTTGATGAAGCAGTGGCTCCGGCCCTGCCTTTGCTGCTGCAGAGAGACGTTTGGTGCGAATCGGATTTTCCGCAACCCGAAACCCTGTGGAAACTGCTGGAGTCTGGGGTGCCGCTGCTTCCTGTGGATCTGCTGCACTACCAGTTGCATCCCCTCTTGCAGGAATGGCTGCTGGACCAGCATCAGGGGGACGCGGACCTCCCCACCGGAGACCTGGATCTGGGGGTGGCTTTGCAGATGGTGCGACGTCTGGTGGCCAGTGACCAGCTGGAAACCCTGATGCCGTGGCTGGACCGAACCGTGCGGGAGTGGCTCAGGCAGGACCAGTTCGATGCCATCGTGACGGTGCTGGAAACCCTGGACGTGCAAACCCTCTCGCCTTTTTTGCGCACGGCCCTTGCAGAAGCCCACCTGAACCTGGCCCATGTGGACCTCAGTGAACGCATGCTGCTGGATCAGGTGCAAGATGGGCTTCCCACTTCACGCACCTTCGCCAATCTGGCCCTGATTGCCCTGCGCCGGGACCGCCTGGATGAAGCAAAGTCCATGCTGGATCAGGGAAAACTGGTGGCGATGGATGCAGAAGATGAACTGTGGGTCACCGGACTGGAAGTGTACCACCAGTTGCGCATTTCCAATGTTCAGCGGGCCGTGGAGCTGGCAGATTTCTGCGTGACCCTGGCCCGCAGCACCGGACTGCAGGAAATGCTGATCCTCAGCCATTGCCGCATGGCTTACGTGGAGCGCATCCGGCAGAACCCCAGAGGGGTGGAGTACCACACCGGAGAGGCCCTGCGTTTCGCCCTGCATCAGGGTCTGGTGCACAAGGCCGCCATTGCCGTGAATGCCCTGGCAGACCAGCAAAAAGACCTCGGGCTCTACCAGAAGGCCCTGGAGAACATCACCACCGCCATTGGGGGCATGCACAGCAAACACCCTTACACGGGGGTGATGTACGGCACCCGTGGGCTGATCTTCACGGAGATGGGCAACTTTGAAGAGGCCCTCAGGGACCTGCAGGAAAGCCAGCGGCTCCTTCACCTGCACCACAACCACCATGCAGCCATGCTGCCTGCGGCTTTCATCACGTACTGCCTGTACAGGCTGGGACATTTTGAGGAGCTGAACCGGCACTTCCAGGCTTTCGATGACCATGTGCAGCTCAATCCCAGCCCCAACAACCAGGATGGCAGGCTGGATTACCACCCGCTGGCAAGTTGCATCTGCCACTACGCCAACGGCAAGAAGCGTGAAGCCCTGCAGGCCCTGGAGG
Source organism: Deinococcus cellulosilyticus NBRC 106333 = KACC 11606 (assembly GCF_007990775.1). Taxonomy (NCBI): domain Bacteria; kingdom Thermotogati; phylum Deinococcota; class Deinococci; order Deinococcales; family Deinococcaceae; genus Deinococcus; species Deinococcus cellulosilyticus. Next base: position 75,408 of record NZ_BJXB01000004.1, read on the forward strand.
AAGTGGTGGTGTCGGAGCGCAACAGCTGGCTGGACTCGGTGCTGCTGGCCCAGTTGTTCCGCTGCAAGATCAAGCATGAATTGAAAGAGGTGCACCAGAAGGACGCGGACCTGCTCATGCGGATCATCGAAAGCCGGGACACCGGGGTGATGGTCGGCATGTACTACGATGAATTTTCTGGAGTGCTGGACCATTTCATTGAGCGGGGATGGCATGCCCGGACCCTGCAGGAACTGGTGCAGCACCGCCAACCCCACTTCAACCCCATCCAGAAGATCCGCATTGAAATGCTGGGCAAACCCCGCCTTTTGATCGGGGACAGGGAAGTCAAGATCCCCAACAATTATCCGGCCATGGCCCTGATCTACCTGCATTTGCACCGGGGGTCTTTTTCCACCACCCTGCGCATGACCGACCACCTGTGGCGCGAGGACCTGCAGGAACGCAAAGCCCGCAGCAACCGGGCGTCAGCGGCCTGTTCCATGCTCAAGAAAGTCCTGCGGGACTTTGACGCCACTTATGAAGACCTGGTGATCAAGGACCCCAGGGAGGGATTGCAGCTCAACGAAAAGTTCGAGGTCACCTCCGACCTTGATCCCTACCTTCACCCACAAAACCTGGGGCTTGATGAGCAACTGGAGTTGCTGCAAAAACTGGTGGAATTGCACAGGTTGCCTGGCATGTTCTTCGGGACCATCACCACCGACTGGGCTGAATCCGTCCGGGAGCAGATCCGCGAGGCGGCCACCGACATGGCCCGCATGCTGGCCGAGGACCGCGCCCTCAGGGGAGACCACCTTCAGGCCCTGGAGTTGCTGGAAATGGGCCTGCAGATTGATCCTCATGCCTTCGAATTGATGGAACAGGCCATCAACTACGCCCGCACAGCAAGACAATTCGAACGTGCTGCCGACCTCGGCCAGCGGCTCAGTGAGGTTGTGGGAAAGGACCTGTCCCTGCGTCATCAGCTGGTGCACCATCCTGTGGAAGTCCTTGGCACTTTCACCCTTCACCAGTTGCTGCTGGGGATGGACCTCCGGTTGCAACCTGACTGCAATTCAGGCACGCTGGTGTCCAATGAGCTGGAAAGTGCACCTTTCACCTCCATGATCCTCTCCTGGAATGGTGCAGCACCTGCAGGGTCCACCCTTGAAGTTGCAGTGCGGGTCAAAATCGCTGGAGAGTGGAGCGGCTTTTACTCTTACGGCCAGTGGAGTGAAGCCAACCGGGCCAGCACCCCCCCCAGAAAAGACCCGCATGGTCACATGGACACCGATGTGCTGAAACTGTACAGTCCGGCCACCTGCTACCAGTACCGGGTGACTTTCAACCGACTGGAAGGTGCTCCCTCCCCTGCCCTGTGGCAGATGACCGTGCTGACCACGGGGGAGGAGCCTCTCCCCTCCAGCCACACTTCCGACCAGACCACCTGGGGAACAGAGCTCCAGGTGCCCTCCATGTCTCAGTTGACGTTTGAGGAAGGGGCTGGATGGTGCAGCCCCACCTGCCTGAAAATGGTCTTTGGGCACCACGGGGTGAAGGTCAGCGTTCCAGAACTTGCCCAGCGGGTGTACGACAGCACCTACCGGGGCACAGGCAACTGGGTATTCAACACGGCTGCTGCAGCGGCGTACGGCCTGCGCGGGTATGTGCACCGCCTGACGGGCCTGCCTGAAGCCGAACACTTCATTGCCCGGGGCCTCCCTCTGGTCCTCAGCCTCAGCTGGAAAGAGGGGGAACTCACCGGTGCACCCCTCACCCGATCCACCGGGCACCTGATCCTGCTGGTGGGCTTCACCCGTGAGGGGCACCCCATCGTTCATGATCCTGCCGCACTGCGAATTGAGGACGTGCGCAGGGTGTATGACCGACTTGAGCTGGAGAAATTGTGGCTCAGACATTCACTGGGCATGTGTTACGTCATTGAACCCGTGGGGACCTCCCAGAACCAGAAAGCCCATCTGCTGCGCTGAGAAAGACACCATACGGATGCCTCAATTGGATGATCAGGTCATTCCCTCTGCGCTTTGAGACAGCAACAGACAAGGGAACCCAGAATCCACCCTGTTTAGAGGCCCCTGATGTCAGAACGGTCAGAGGTACAGTTCGCATTCATCTGGGAGAAACAGCAAGGTCTTCTTGCCTTTGGGGTCTGATTTGTTCCGTCTGACACAGCTTTGTGACCCAGTAATGCTCTCGTAATGCACACCCCTGAAACTCAATGCATCGAAAGAACCAATGTGGTGAGATCCCTGAGGTTCGGTTCGTGTTGCTCCACTGCCCTGTGCAGCAGAGCACCCAGGAGGCGAGAAACATGCTGGTTCGAGAGCGCATGACCCAAAATCCAATGACTGTTGCACCTTCCACCCCCGCTCTGGAAGCCGCCGCTCGCCTGAAGGTCAGCCGCCTGCATGTGCTGCCCGTGGTTGAGAACGGCCAACTGGTTGGGGTCCTCAAAGACCGGGACCTGGAAGAGGCTGCAGCAAAACGTGCACAGGAACAGGGCGACCACCTGCCTTATCTGGTGAGCCGCTTCCTGCTGCAGGACCTGAAGGTTCAGGACATCATGGCCCACAGCACCGCTGAGCTCTCTCCAGGCATGACCCTCCCTGAAGCTGCACGCCAGATGCTCAAGCATGGCGTGATGGGTCTGCCCGTGGTGCAAAACGGTGCGCTTGTCGGCGTGATCACCGTGACAGACCTGCTGGGTGCACTTGCAGAGCAGGAGAAAACCGAACAGACCCCCCAGGTGAACGCATGATTGCCACACTTCACGAAAGGACATCCAGAACCCCCATGCACAAGACCCTCTTGCTTCTTCTGATTGCCTCTGCCACCTCGATGGCCCTGGCCGCTGACCCCAAAGGCAACGCGGCCAGCGGAAAAAACCTGTACTCCTCCACCTGCCAGATGTGCCACGGAGACAAAGGACAGGGGATGGTGGGCCCCAAACTGTCTGGCCCTGTGTCCAAATGGAAATTTGCGGACTTCAAGAAGACCCTGGTGAAAGGGGTGAATCCCAGCAAGAAAACGCTGGCAGCCACCATGCCCAGGTATGACAAAACGCCTTTTATGGGCACAGGCAAACCCCCAACAGACCAGCAGATGGCCGACGTGCTTGCCTACCTGAAAACCCTGAAATAACGCCCCTGATGCCCAGAGACCCTGGGCTTTTCAACTGTGGAGGAAGAAATGGAAGAGAAATCCCCCAAAGGAACCCTGCTGGTGATCGCCGTGCTGCTGATCGCCATTGTGGGCATGTGGCTCCTGGTCTACACCCAGATGTTGAGGCAGGGGTAAGCCATGGACCACCGCATGATCGAGAAGTACGAGAAGGGATGGCTGTACCTGGCCTCCCTCCTGATCGCCCTGCTGGTCATCATCACCATTGTCAACGTGGTCAAGAGCACCATTCCCTCGGTGACGGCCCACCACGGACACGAAGTCAGGACCATCAACCTGCAGAACATTGCCAGCACCCCCTTTGCCACTCCCGGTCTGAAACAGAACGAGATGGGGCAGTACGAGCTGTACATGATCAGCATGGCCTTCATGTTCAACCCACCTGAAGTGAAAGTGCCCGCCGGCAAACCCATCACCCTGTACGTGACGGCAACAGATGTGCTGCACGGGCTGCAAATCGAGAACACCAACGTGAACATCCAGGTGATTCCTGGAGAGGTCGCCAAAGTCACTTACACCTTCAAGAAAGCTGGAACCTACCGCGTGGGCTGCAATGAGTACTGCGGTGCGGGCCACGCCAACATGATGTCCAAAATCATTGTGGAGGACACCAAATGACCACCAAGACCTTCACCCCATCCCAGGACCGGGCTTACGACACCCATCCTGAGAAGAAACTCGCGCTCTACTACACTGTCACGGGCCTGATTTTCCTGCTGGTCGGCGTCTTGATGGGTCCTCTGCAGGCCCTGAACTACGCGGGCATCGACATCTACAAGTACATGCCCTTCCTGAAGTCCTACTACCAGGGCCTCACCCTGCACGGCGTGCTGAACGCACTGGTCTTCACCACCTACTTCATCTGTGGGATTTTGCTGTACATTCCTGCCCGTGATCTGAAACTGCGTCCCAATCTGGGTTTTGCGTGGTTCACCTACTGGCTGATGAATTTCGGTGTGGTGCTGGCCGCCATTGCCATTCTGGGCAACAACGCCAGTGTGCTCTACACCTTCTATCCACCCCTCAAAGGATCTCCTCTGTTCTACATTGGTGCAGCCATTCTGGTCGCTTCCAGCCTGCTGGTGGGCGGACAGGTCATCTACATGTGGACGGGCTGGAAGAAAGCCAACCCCGGCAAGATCACACCCGTCACGGCCTACATGAGTGTGGCCACCTGGTTCATGTGGATGCTGGCCTCTCTGGGCATCGTGGTGGAAGTGGTCGTGTACCTGATCCCCTGGTCCCTGGGCTGGACCCCTGCTGTGGACCCCCTGCTGGCCCGCACCCTCTTCTGGTTCACCGGACACCCCATCGTGTACTTCTGGCTCCTGCCTGCTTACGTGAGCTGGTATGCCTTCATCCCCAATCAGGCTGGAGGCAAGATTGTCTCTGAACCCCTTGCCCGTCTGGCTTTCGCCATGTTCCTGCTGGTGAGTGTGCCTGTGGGGCTCCACCACCAGTTCACCGACCCTGGCATCTCCAACCTGTGGAAGATCATCCACATGGTCCTGACTTTCATGGTTGCCGTGCCCAGCATGTTGACCGCCTTCAGTGTGGCCGCCAGCATGGAGTATGCTGCAAGGCTGAAGGGAGGAAAAGGGCTGACCAAATGGATCGCCAAGCTGCCCTGGAACAATCCTTCCTTCACCGCCCAGGTGCTCGCCATGATCAGCTTCATCTTCGGGGGTGCAGGAGGCATCGTGAATGCCAGCATGTCCCTGGACTACGTGGTGCACAACACCGCCTGGATTCCCGGTCACTTCCACATCACCGTCGGTACCGCTGTGACCCTCACTTTCTTCGGAATGACCTTCTGGCTCCTGCCCCACCTGACAGGCAAGAAACTTTTCAACCCGAAACTTGCTGTGGCCTCTGCCTGGTGGTGGTTTGTGGGCATGATGGTTTTCGCTCTGGGCATGCACTGGGAAGGCCTGCTGGGCATTCCCCGCCGCGCCCACATCTCTGCCCTGCCTGTCGAATTGCTGGACCAGTACGCCAAAAACGCCCAGATTCCCATGGCCCTCACTGGCATCTCTGGAATGATCCTCTTGATCGCCTCCATCATGTACTACGTTGTGGTGGCCGGAACCCTCTGGGGCAACCAGCGTGATGTCAAGAACGCCCCTGAAATTCCCTTCAGTGAGTCCCTGGCTCCCGTGGATCACCGCAAGAGCGTTCGCGTCATGGACAACCTGTGGGTGCTGTTCCTCATCGCTTTCGTGATCGTGCTGGGCGTGTACCTGCCCGTGATCGTGCCGATGCTGCAAAGCCCCAACCTGGTGCCCGGAATGCGCCTCTGGTGAACCCCATCAACAGAGAAAAGAGGACCCGAAGGTCCTCTTTTTGATGCTTTTCCATCTGGATTTTCCATCAAAGAAGGCCAGGTTTTAAACCTGGCCTTCTGGCTTGCAGGTGAATTCAGTTCACATCTGTGCGACTTTCAGACAAATCCAGAAAGAACTCCGGGCACTGCCCACTGGGTGTGAACGGGCAGTTGCTCGTCATGCTGGCTTCCTGTGCGTCCCCTTCGTGTTTGCGTTTGCAGATGGCCTCGCCGTCCTTGATGCGCTGGGCCAGAGAGACCGTGTCTTTCATGGGGGTGTCCTGAAGTTCATTTTTCAAAAAGTGGATGAAGCGGCGGTAATGCTCGATGGCGGCATAGCGGTCTTCCACCACCGAGAGGCAGGTCATCAGCTTCTGGTGGTAATTTTCGCCGATGAACGGATCGGCTTTGAGGGCACGGAACAGTGCGTGCACAGTGTCCTCGCACTGTCCTTCGGTGCAGTACAGCATGGAGAGTTCCAGCAGGGCACGCACGTAAGCGGTGCGGTGTTCTTCTCTGGCCTGCTGAACCCACTCCTGGTCCATCCCTTCCAGGTAATTTCCGGTGTAGTACGAGAGGGCTTTTTGCAGCTCCTTCAGTCTGGGCTGTCCAGTGAGGTGCTCGGCCTGACTGAGGTGGGTGTAGAAGTGGAAGAGGTCACTAGATTGCAGCACTTCACGGGAAATCTGGTAGCGGCCATACTGTTCATGCACCCCATCAGAAACCCCGAGGGCGGTACGGATGCGGTGCAGGGTCACCCGGAAACGGTTGTTGACGGCGGGAGACTCCTCTTCGTCCCACAGGTCATGCAGGATTTCACTCTTGCTGCGCCCCTCCACGAAAGACAGCAGGTAGAACAGCAAAGCTCGAGCAGGTTCAGAGTGGAACTGGGCTTCCTGGTCTCCCAGTTGCACATGCACCTGGCCAAGGGTCCTGATTTTGAGGGTGTTTGGGTTCATGTGCGCTCCTGAACGGCAGAAAGGGATGCTGCCCGTATGAATGCATGGTCAGTGGAAGCCATTACCAGCCCATTACTGAAGTCACCCTGAAGTCCTCCGTAATGACATGGTAACACCGGTGCGTAGATTGGAGGTACAGATTCAGCATCTGGAAGGTCTGTGTGATCCTCCGGTGCTGAAGTGTAGATCTGCTGGATGAAAACCCGCCCCGCAGCAGGTCCTGCCGCCACGGAGGCTCGAAGTATGCTGAAGACTGTCCTTGTGCCTGTTGATGATGACCCATGCAGTGAACACTGCGTGCAATACGCTTTTGACCTGGCCCGGCTGCTGGGCAGTCAGGTGGTGATCTTGCATGTTGCCACCTGTGCAGACGGACTGGATCGCGGAAAAACCATCCTTGAACGGCTTGGTCATGGTGGGCGCTTCCCGGCCAGAATGCTGCTGATCCAGCACCCATCGGTCCCAGAGGCCGTCTTGAAGGTCATTGAAAAACACAAGGCTGACCTGCTCTTGCTGGGACGCTGTGCAGGAGATGCTTTCACGGTGCGGGAAGGCATCCGGGAAAAGCTCCTGGAGCAAAGCCCCATTCCCGTACAGGTCGTTCCCATCCAGATGAAAACCAGACCCAGTTATCTGGACCGCTTCCAGACTGGGGTGTAAACGGCCATCAGAACGGGCTGTCCCACGACTTCTCACAGTTCTGTCATATCATCCTGCACATGGATGGATGTCCCTGACAGTTGTCCTGCCTCCACACCCACAAAGAGAGAACCCGGCCTGGCCGGGTTCTCTCTTTGATACAGAGTTTGACTTCAATGCAGGAGTGTGGATTGGGTGTGTTTTCAGTTCATACGGCACTGCTGGTGGATCTGTGCTCTGCCTCTGTTCTTCGTGTCCCTGAAGACCAGCTTGCAAATGCCATTGGGTGTCCATCCATACCTACAGATTCAGTGAAAATGCAGAGAGGACCTTCAGACAGAGACCAGCGACAAAGCCCACCAGAAGCAGTATGCCATGAGGGTTTTAATTTGATTTAATGGTGGTCCTGCATGGTGTTTTTACCATCAGGAGTGAATGCATGGTCTTGAAATCGAACCCTTTTGACAGGTTTGAAGCAGCCAGTGTTCAATCAACACGACAGGCTTTTTCCAGGGTTCCATTTCATCTGGTGCTTTTGTGATTCTAAACCACCCCATCACAGGATGGGAAGCCCAGGGAAGTCACCTATCCGGTTTTCTTCGCAGCTCCGGCTACCCACAGGTAGACTGGAGGGCAGGCAGCTTGCCAGAATCCTATGTTTTTCGATCAGGAGACCCATGAAAAAACAAATCCTCACCACCCTTGCCCTTTTCAGCAGTGCCACTGCAGCCTCCCTTCCGGGGGTCCTCTCTGGCGCACAGATCGGGGACTGGACCACCTTTGATCCGGCCTATTGTTACGAAAACCAGTGCGGTGAAGTGCTGCAGAACACCCTGGACACCCTGATTTTCTATCAGGGGGAAAGCAGCAGCCGTTTTGTTCCAGCCCTCGCCCAGAGTGTCCCCAGCAAACAAAACGGTGGGATCAGCACGGATGGGAAAACCTACACCTTCAAAATCAAAAAGAACCTGAAATTTGCGGATGGCACCCCGGTCAGGGCCAGCGACGTGGCTTACAGCTTCAAACGCCTGCTGGTGCAGAATGGTGGAGCAGCGTACCTGCTCAGCGAAGCCCTTTTTGGGGACAGTGACGGCCTGTCTCCCGACAACAAAAACCTGTCTTTCCAGGATGTGGAACGGGCCATCGAGGCCCCGGACGATTTCACTGTGGTGTTCCGCCTCAAGCGGCCTTTTGCTCCCTTTCTGGCCATTCTGGCGTCTCCGTATGTGGGCTCGGTGTACGCAAAGGCAGCGGCCATCAAAGCAGGTGCCTGGGATGGGCAGGCCTCAAGCTGGCAGAAATTCAATGCCCTCGCAGACAAAGACAGCCCCTTCCAGAAGAACGTTCCTGTGGGCAGCGGTCCGTTTGTGATGGAACGCTTCGATGTGGGTTCCCTGGTGGTGCTCAAGCGCAATGCGGTCCACTGGCGCAAACCCAGCCAGATTGAACGGGTGATCCTGCAGGTGGTCCGTGACCCCACCACCCGCATGCAGATGTTCATGAAGGGGGATGTGGATTTTGCTTCCTTTGACCCCTCGCAGTTTGACCGGATTCTGGCCAGCAACCCGGACTTCAAGGCCACCAAACCTGTGCCTGCGCTGGGCATCGATGGCATTTTCATGAACCACAGGATCAATGGGCAGGGCACAGGTTACCTGGGCAGTGGGCAACTCGATGGCAAGGGCATCCCTGCTGATTTCTTCAGTGATGTGCATGTGCGAAAGGCCCTGGCCTACAGCCTGGATTACAAAACCATCATCAATTCCATCATGCAGAACCACGCCATCCAGATGAACTCGGTGCTGATCAAGGGGCTGTATTCCGCAGCAGGCAAACGGCTGTACACCTTTGACCGGGACAGAGCCACCCGGGAATTCAAGGCGGCTTTCGGCGGGAAGGTCTGGCAAAATGGCTTCACCCTGCCCATCTTCTACAACTCAGGGAACGATGTGCGCAAAAACATTCTGGGTGTGCTGAAGAGCAATGTGGAAAGCCTCAACCCGAAATTCAAACTGGAGATCCGTGAACTTCCCTCCAGCCAGATCCGCGCACAGCGTGCCCAGAACCAGATGACCCTGTGGCTGGGCAACTGGAGTGCAGACTACGCCGATCCCTACAACTTCATTCAGCCCCTCTTGCACTCACAGGGTACGCTCGGGTCGGTGCAGAACATCAAAAACAGCACCCTGGACCGCCTGATCGAGCAGGCAGGTGAGGAGACGAACACTGCAGCCAGAAACAAATTGCTTTCCAGCATCGAGAAAATCGCTTTCGATGAGGTGCTGGGCATTCCGGTCTTCCAGGGCATCAACATCGACATTGAAACCGGGAGGGTCTCGGGCATCGTGCGAAACCCGGTGTACGCGGGGTACTGGTATTACCCGATGGTCAAGAAGTAACCAGACAAAAAGACCTGCCTTCCAGCAGGTCTTTTCTTTTCAGCTGTTAATGGTCCAGCACGTTCTCAAGCTGCCCAAACTGTGCCCGGTGAAGCCTGCTGTACACTCCACCTGCATGGATCAGGTCCCGGTGGTGCCCCTGCTCGGTGATGCCCGACTCGGTGACCACCACAATGCGGTCTGCGTTGCGGATGGTGGCGAGACGGTGGGCGATCACCAGGGTGGTGCGGCCCTTGGCGAGTTCAGCAATCGAATGCTGGATGGCGGCTTCGGTTTCGGTGTCCAGGGCCGAGGTGGCCTCGTCCAGAATCAGGATCGGGGGGTTTTTCAGGAACATGCGGGCAATGGCAAGACGCTGTTTCTGGCCCCCTGAGAGCTTCACCCCGCGCTCTCCGATGAGGGTGTCCAGACCGTCAGGTTGTGCCTGAATGAATTCCGCAAGCTGTGCACGGCGGGCAGCCTCCCAGATCTGCTCTTCTGTGGCGTCAAGTTTGCCATAAAGGATGTTCTCCCGGATGGTTCCGGCAAACAGGAACACGTCCTGCTGCACAATCCCGATGTGACGCCTCAGGGACTCCAGGGTGAAATCACGGATGTCGGTGCCATCGATGGTGATGCGTCCTCCCTGCACTTCATAGAACCTGGGGAGCAGGCTGCACAGGGTGGTCTTCCCTGCACCAGACGGTCCCACGAAAGCAACGGTCTCACCGGCATGAATGGTCAGGTGAATCCCGGAGAGCACTTCACGTTGCCCTTCGTAGCCGAAATGCACATCCTCAAAGACAATGCTGTTTTTCAGGCCCTGCAGGGGTGTGGCATCTTTCCGGTCCTCGATGTCCGGGCAGGTGTCCATCAGTTCCAGGTAGCGTTTGTACCCTGCGATCCCCTGCGGGTACAGTTCAATGATGGCGTTGATCTTCTCGATGGGACGGAAGAACACGTTGGTCAGCAGCAAGAAGGCCACAAACTCACCGTAGGTCAGCTGGCCCTTGATGACGAAGTACGTGCCGCACACCATCACGAACAGGCTGATGAAGCGCATCATCATGTAGCTGATCGAGTTGTTTTTGGCGATCAGCTGGTAGGACCGCAGTTTTGCCGTGCGGAACTTCTGGTTGTTCACGGCGAACTTCTGCCGCTCGTGCTGCTCGTTGGCAAAAGCCTGCACCACCCGGATGCCGCTCACGTTGTCCTCGACCCGTGCACTGAAATCTGCAATGTCGGACATCAGTTGCTGGATGGCCTGGGTCATCTTGCCGTTGAAGTACAGGACCAGCCAGATGATCAGTGGGACCACCACAAAAGTCAGCAGGGCCAGTTGCCAGTTGATGCTCAGCATCAGCGCAAAAGCGCCCAGCAGGGTCATCACTGCAATGAACAGGTCTTCTGGACCGTGGTGGGCCATTTCCCCAATCTGCATCAGGTCGTTGGTGAGGCGGGAAATCAGGTGCCCGGTCTTGGTGTTGTCAAAATACCGGAAAGACAGTTTCTGGATGTGGTCAAAGAGTTTTGTTCGGAGGTCGGTTTCGATGTTGATGCCGAGCATGTGCCCCCAGTACGTCACCACATACCCCATGAAGGTGTTGAGGGCATACAGGGCCAGCAGTCCTGCAGCAGCCACCAGAATCCACCGCCAGTTCTCGGTGGGGAGGAGGGTGTCTACAAGATGGTTGATGACCATCGGGAAACTGAGTTCCAGCAGGCCAAAAAGCACGGCACAGCTGAAATCCAGCAGGAAAAGTTTGCGGTAGGGACGGTAATGGGTGAAAAAACGCTGGATCACTGGCTCCTCCGGGAGCCATGACTTTCAGGATGGTTCAAACGCATGTTGTGGCCTCTCAAATGGGGCAAAAGGAAACGGTTTGGGAGAGGCTTCCTTTTGACGGCTCAGGGTCGGAAAGTCAAATCGGTCAAAGGCAGGCTGAGGAGGGTTAGCACACTTTTCATGGGATTCATTGTGAAGGGGTGAACCCCAAAAAGAATCCGCCAAACAAACTACCTGAGACCTCTGGCCTGTGAACCCGGACCCTGAGCCAGATTGAGGAGCAGACACCTGAGGTCAGCGTGAATGGTTCTCCGGCAGGTCAATTTCCCGTTTGAAACAATTTTTTTCATGTTCATCTACAGTGAACATCACACAGAAATACACGGAGGTGCCTGTCTCCTTCTTGTAGGTGTTCAGGGGAACCCCAAAGTTGTAAACCTTTTTCCCATCCTCCGCATAAGCATCGACGCTGATCAGGCGTTCGGGCAGGGGCTTCTCACACCTGAACTCCAGTTCCATGTGATTGGACCGTTTCCACAGGACATCACAGGCTTTGATGTTGTGGTGCATGAGTGCGCCTTTGCCTTCCTGCATGAGGTTCACCTGGTAAGTCTGACATGCAGCAACGTCACAGGTGTACTTGCCAGCAAGTTGCAGGTCGGACACCCTCGGAGAATCAGGCGTCAGGAGGTCCAGCAGCAAGTAAGAACCAAAGTAGAATGCCAGAGCCAGCAGGGGACTGAACAGCACCAGCAGTCCACATCCAAAGCCAGGTCTGGCCCAGGCTTTTCGTTTGAGTTGCTCTGGAGTCACTGGGTGGACAGAATTCAGGTCATTGTTCATAAGATTCCTTTTTGTTGATCCATTGTGTGTTGGGTTCAGTGTTCTTCTGGGACAATGGACCTGTCGAGCACCCGAGTCTGTCAGTACTCTTGATCCCTTGAGCAGCGAGCTCGTTCACTTGATTGTACTGGCTCGGGTGTCTTTCCTCTCAGGTAGGACGTTATCCAAGGCAAAAAGCCTGCACACAAGACTGTACTGGGGTAAGACACGCTTGGCACAACAACACAGGAGGCCCTGCTATGACTGTGGTTGGAGTCGACATTGCATGTGACACCTTTGTGGCTTATCATCCCGCTGACAAACACCCCAGAAGTTTTGCTAACACCACAGCAGGTTTCAGAACCTTTCAAGACTGGCTGAACAAGCTTTCTGGAGACAGCAACCTCCATCTGGTCATGGAGGCCACTGGAGTGTAATGGTCGAAGTTGGCCACCCATTTTCACGCTCTGGGATTGCGAATCAGCGTGGTGAACCTCTCTCAAATCAAATATTTCGCCCGCACCAAACTAATCCGCACCAAAACAGATCCAGTAGATGCTCGTTTGATTCAGGATTTTGGGACCCGAATGAACCCTGGGATCTGGAATCCAGCCCCAGAGGTTGTCCAGCAACTCAAAAATCACTTGCATGAATTGGATCAGCTCAAAGAAATGGAACGCCTGGAGAAAAATCGACTTCATGCCCTGGAAAAACACGCTGAAAACACCGACACTTTGCAGACCCTCTTCAAAGAGCGCCTGGCCCTGCTCAAAACCCATAAAAAGATCGTTGAGAAGCAATTCAATGCCTTGCTGGACGACGAACTGTTAAAAGAGAAAGTGGAACTGCTGATCTTCATTCCTGGCATCGGCAAACGGACGACGGCCTTCTTCATGGCTGAGACCAGCTTGTTTATGGGCATGACCTCAGGGCGTTCTATTGCTGCTTATGCAGGGCTTTCTCCAGCCCTGAAGCATTCTGGAAACAATACACCCAGAGCACGATTGTCCAAGATTGGTAACCCACGTCTTCGACTGGCGACTTTCATGGCTGCTTTGGGAGCAAGCCGGACAGCATCGCCGATGGGGGATTATTACAGGCGGCTGCGCGCACAGGGCAAACCTGGAAAAGTTGCCCTGTGCGCGCTGGCCAGGAAGCTTTTGTGTGTGGCGTTGGCGATTTTTCAATCCGGTCAAGCTTACGTTGCTGAAGCCCACCAGTCCACATGGCCTGGTGATTCAAAATCAGCAATCCCTGGGTAGAACCAGCGGATCACTTCGACAACGCCATCAATTGTTGTTGAGTGTAAGACAGTTGAAAAGGGGCCTGAGGCTGCTGGGGTTGCCAGCCACCCTGCAGGGCCTGTTGCAGAATTGACCCAACAACACCTGGAGTGATCTGGAGAGGTTGATTGCGCGTCCCTTCTCCAGGGCTTTGGAGCCAGGGGTCCGTCCAATCGGTCAGGGTGACCTGCAAGGTTTGTCCTGCTGTTTCTGGGATCACTTTGAGGATGCTTTGTCTGGCACCTGGGAGCAAAATCCAGCGATAAGCCTGTCCCTGATGGGAGATCTTGCGGTAACCTTTGAGCTTTTTGGGCAAGGCCATGTTTTCAGTTTAAAGGATAGGGACCATCGTTACGGCTTTCCCTTTACAAGCGCGTCAAAACACGTTATCTGGTGACGTCCCTTTCAACAAGGTCTGCATCACCCCTTCAGGGTGCTTCAGATCAAATGCAGGTCTGTTCATGGGGGTTTTCGTGGAGCGGTAAAGCATCAGGCTCCACTTCCGGGTATGATGGTTGTACTGTGCACAATTCTCCTTCACCGTTTCCCCCTCGGTCAGCAGTGGTGCCCCCTCTGGCCCAGGTTCACTGCAACAGGAGCAGAAACCCATGTGCAGAGGTCCATCCATGACGCACACGCCTGATCCAGAAGCGCACATCCCTTCCTCTCTCTTTTCTGCCATGCTGGACCAGCTTCAGGACGGCATCCTGTTGATTCACCTGGGTGCTGAACACCCCACCCCTTCGTACGTCAATCCAGCCCTGCAGGAACTCACCGGACTGGACCGGGAACAGTTGCTGGGCAGCAGACCCCACTGCCTGGAAGGCCTGAACCTGTCTCCAGCGGTGCAGACAGAGTTCCAGCAGCACCTGTGTCAGCACAGGCCCTACGCTTATCAGACATTGATGCCCCATTCCACTGGTCCTGCTTTCTGGGCCGATGTGCGCTGGACGCCACTCGAAGGATGCTGGTGGATGGTGACCCATCGGGACATCACCCAGACGTTGCACCTGCAACGGGAACACATCATGGACCAGCACCACCTGCAGGCCCTGATGGAGCACGCAGACGCAGTGGTGCGGGTGATTTCTCCGAGTGGGCAGACCCTGTATGTGACCCCTTCCATTGAGAAGGTGCTGGGGTACAGCCAGGATGAATTTGCCCGCATGGTGTTTCAGGATTACATTCATGAGGCAGACCTGCCTCCCCTGCTGGACGTCTTTCATCAGATTTCCAGAGGGGGTGAACGCACCCAGTTCGGGCCTTTTGAGTACCGGGTGCGCAAAAAGGACGGGGAGGAACGCTGGATGTCCACAGTGTCCCGCAAAGTGGACACCGAAATGGGCCTGCAATTCCACCTGTACTCCAGGGACATCACCCTGCGCAAGACCATGGAGCTCAAACTGGAAGAACAGGTCCGGCGCTACCGCACCCTGCTGGACCTCACGGCCCGCATTGAATCGGTCAGTGCGCCAGATGAACTGGCTGTGGAGGCCCTCACGTTTCTGCTTCCCCTCACGGAGTACACCTTTGCAGCCTTTGTGAAACCGGAAGAGGACCATGTCAAACTCGCCTGCTGCATTGGTGAGGACTGCGAAACCGCAAGACTTCTCATTGAGAAAGAACTCCCCAGCCTCAGCCCAGATGGTCTGGTGAGGCGGGTCGGGACCTTCAAAGCCATGTTCTTCCAGCACCACACCGAACACCTTGAAATCACCGACCTGGGGCAGTTCAGCCCCTCTCTGGCTGTCTTGCCTTTAAGCAGTGAAGGCCAATTGCACGGCCTGTTTGTGCTGGGGCAACCCGCCTCTCTGGAGGTGAGCCTTGCCACCCGCAGGCTGTGCATTGCCGTTGCAGACCGGGTGAGTCTGGCCTACAGCCGCCTGCTTGACCTGGAGAAGCTGCAGCAGGCCAGAGAGGAAACCCTGCGGGCCATGGGGGTGGTGCTGGAATACCGGGATTTTGAAACCAAAGGCCACACGGACCGGGTGGTCCAGCTCTCCCAGGCCCTCGGGCAAAGGCTGGGGCTGGATCAGGAAGAACTGGAACACCTGCGCCTCGGGGCTTACCTGCACGATGTCGGCAAGGTGGCGATTCCAGACCATGTGCTGCTCAAGCCCGGAAAACTGACCCCGGAGGAATGGGAGTACATCAAAAAACACCCCGGAGTGGGCTTCGAGATGCTGAACCACATCCCCACCCTCAGCCGCGCTTCGCTGGATGTGGTGCTGTACCACCAGGAACGCTGGAATGGCACAGGCTACCCTGCAGGACTCCGAGAACAGAAGATCCCCCTGCTCGCCCGGATTTTTGCAGTGGTGGATGTGTACGATGCCCTGACCAGCGAAAGGCCCTACAAGAAGGCCTGGTCCGATGAAGAAGCACTGGCACAGTTGAAAATTGAGGCAGGAACCCTGCTTGACCCAGAAGTGGTGTCAGCGTTCCTGCCTCTGGTGGTGCAAGAAATGGGGACCTGAAGGTGCAGGTCCCCTCAGACCCCTGAGGATCTCGAATCTTCAGGGGTGCTGTGGTCCCCGCACGGCAAAAACCTGCACTTTCACCTGCCCGGATCGGGTGTAAAGGGAAAGTCTGCTTTCGCCCTGGGGAGGAAAAAAGACCTCTGTGAAAACCTGTTTTCCATCGTTCAGGAAAACCTCCAGCGTGGAGTGGTCAACAATCAGACGCACATGCTGTTCCACAGACTCCAGGGGAGCACTGTGTTCTCCCTGAAATCCAGACTGTTCGATGCTTCCCTGGCGACTCACGGTCACCTTTCTGTCTGGAACATCAAATTCCAGTGTCCATTCCAGTTGTCCTGCAACAGAAAAGGCGATTCCCAGAATGCTTTGCTCTGTGCCCACAAAATGGGCTTGCAGGTCCAGGGCTGCCTCTGGAAGCACCAGCAGGTCATGTTCCTGGTCTGCTTTCACGAGGAGCTCCTGCTGGCAGGGCAGGGCACGCCAGACCTCCTCCCACTCCCTGATGGGGGTCTGGCAGAGGATCAGTCCATCTGCTGTGCGTTGCAGACGGATTTCTCTGGGCAGGGACATCACACCACTGTACTCGCCCTGCACGTGGTTTCGGGCGTACTCCCAGTTGTTCATCCAGCCCAGCCAGACGGTGCGGTCCTGCAGGTTGGCGAAAGTGATGGCAGCGTAAAAATCCTTGCCGTGATCCAGCCACCTCGCCTCCTGGGTGGAGGTGAAGCTCCAGCCATCAAACTGGCCCACAAAGTACTGGCAGCCCGATCCACCAAAGGGGCCTCCGGGATTCAGGTCCACTTTCAGGACCCAGTGGCTTTCTCCAGCGTCGTCCTGCAGCTCCAGCAATTCTGGAACCTCCCAGATGCCTCCAGTGTGTCCCTCGGGTCCGAAAACACTGCGTTTCTCCCAGCTTTTCAGGTTCTGAGAAGCATAAAACACCACCTGATGGTGCGCTGCGAGGACCACAGCCATGATCCAGCACCGGGTCTTTTCATGCCAGAAGACCTTGGGGTCGCGGAAATCAGGAATGCCCTCATCGAGCACCACCCCGTACCTGGTCCAGCTCTGGCCTTCATCGAGAGAATACGCCAGGTTCTGGGTTTGCAAGCCGCTGTCATGGTGGTGTCCGGTGTAGAGTGCAATCAAAGCTGGCCCATCCACAGTGCCAAACCCAGAGGTGTTGTTGGCGTCCAGCACGCAGCATCCCGAAAAGATCATGGTGGTGTCGTCTTCTGCAAGGGCAACTGGACGTTCCTCCCAGTGCAGCAGGTCTTTTGACACGGCATGCCCCCAGCTCATGTGGCCCCAGTCGGTGCCGTAAGGGTTGTGCTGAAAAAACAGGTGGTACTGGCCGTTCAGAAAGACCAGACCGTTGGGGTCATTGATCCAGTTTCTGTGGGGAGCAAAGTGCAACAGTGGACGGTGATGGGGTGCGTAGGGCTGCAGGATGTGCGTGAGCGTGTCAGGATTCATGGGCTTCCTTGTGAAATCGGAGGAGGGGGGGCATAACGCATTGTGGATGACAGATGGCAAAGCCCTCATCCCTTGACGCCAGACCCCACCACGGAGGCGACGAAGTGCTTCTGGAAGATCAGAAAAACGATGATGATCGGGAGCGTCATCAGGACCGCAAAGGCCATGATGTTGCCCCAGTAGGCCTGCTGGGTGCCGAAGAATGCAGCCATCGCCACACCCAGCGGACGGAACTCGGTGCCACGGGTGACCATCAGGGGCCACAGGTAGCTGTTCCAGGCGTCCAGGAAGCCCAGAATGGAAATGGTGGCCACCACCGGGGCACTGAGGGGGAAGGCGATGCGGAAGTAAATCTGGAACAGCCTGGCCCCGTCGATTCTGGCAGCCTCGATGAGTTCCTGGGGCAGTTTCGAGAAGAACTGGTAGAACAGGAAAATCGAGAAGGTGCTGGCAATGAAAGGAACGATCTGCACCTGGTAACTGTCGATCCAGCCAAGTTTGCCGACCAGCAGCAGGAGGGGAATGGTGAGGGCCTCACCGGGAATCACAAAGACCGCGATGATCACCATCAGGTAGATCTTTCGGTACCCTCCCTGACCCCAGGCCAGCGCAAATGCAGCTGCAGAATTGATGAAAATGCCCGCTCCGACGGTGCAGAACACCACCAGCAGGGTGTTCAGCAGGTAGCGGACAAAAGGCTGGTAGGGGTCTTGCAGGACTTCTTTGTAGTTCTGCAGGGACACCGTCTGTGGAATGAAAGCGTGAATGGTGCCCATGCTGATCTGGATGTTTTCCTCACTGGGATTCAGGCTGAGGGTGACCATCATGGAGAGTGGGATGAGCACGCAGAGCAGGATCAGGATGGCCGCCAGGGTTCTGAGGGTTTTGAAGGCACGGGAAGTCATGGCAACTCCTTTACTCATTTTTGAGCAGCACACGCTGCAAGATGGCAAGGGCTCCCACCAGGATCACGAAAACCACGGCCACTGCAGAGGCGTACCCGACCTGTTGTGCGGTGTACCCTTCCTGGACCATGTAACGAACCAGGGTGTTGGTGGAACCGAGTGGACCCCCCCGGGTCAGGATGTCCACCTGGGTGAAAAGCTTGAAGGCCTGCAGGGTGGTGATGATCAGAATGAAGATGTTGGTGTTGCGAAGTCCCGGCAGGGTCACGTAACGAAACATGTGCCAGGGGCCTGCGCCATCCATTTTGGCAGCTTCATAGCGTTCCATCGGAATGTCCTGCAGACCCGCCAGAAAAATCAGCATCTGGAAAGGAAAAGTCGCCCAGGCGGAGAGCAGCACGATGGCAGGCATGGCGAACCTTGCATCTCCAAGCCAGTCCACATAACCCTGAAACCCGAACAGGTGCAGGATGCTGTTCATGAAGCCGTCCGGAATGCGGTACAGGGCGGCCCAGATCACCACAATCACGGTCATGGGGGTCACGAGGGGCAAGAGGCTCACGCTGCGGAACATCGACCTGAGGGGCAGTTCGCTGTTGAGGAGCAGGGCGCACATCAGGGAGAGGGTGCACTGGAACGGCACCACCAGGATCACAAAATAGGCGGTGTTGCGGAAAGCCTGCCAGAAATCGGGGTCCTGCAGCACCTGCAGGTAATTCTGCAGGCCCACAAATTCAGTCGGGATGGGTCTGGGCACCAGCCGTTCATCGGTGAAAGAGAGGTATCCGGCCATCAAAAAGGGCAGAATCAAAAAGGTCAGGAGCAGAACGCTTGCAGGGGCAATCAGCAGGAGTTCGTCCAGCCATTCCTGGGTTTTTCGGGAACGCCGCCGGGGCCTGCTTGCAGCCTGCGCGGCAATGTTGGGGGGGGTTTGCATGGGTCTCACGGCCCCTTTCTGAGAGGGCCAGGGGTGGGAAAGGGAGGATCACCCCTGGCCGGACAGTGGATTTACTTGTTGAAGGGGGGGTAGCCCTTGTTGGAGGCGATGTCCTGATCGATGGCCTTTGCGGCCTTGTCGAGCTCAGACTTGATGCTGGCTCCGCTGAGGATGTTCAGGACGGCATCCCCGAAGGATTTGGAGATCACCGGGTAGGCAGGGTGCACGGGGCGCACCAGGGCAATTTTGGCGGACTGTTCGGCCATGATGGCCCCCTCTCCCCCTTTGCCGTACAGTTTGCTCAGGCGAATGGCGGATTTGCGTGCAGGCACGTATCCGGTGGTGTCGGAGTACAGGGCGACCTGCTTGCTGGACATGGCGAAGTTGATGAAAGCCCCGGCCTCGTCTTTGTTGGGGCTCACTTTCGGGATGGCGTAACTCCAGCCTCCGTTGGGTGAGACCTGCTTGTTGCCGCAGAATTTCGGGGCAGGGATCAGCACGAGATCGTCTTTGAGGCCTTCTTTGTGGGCCCGCCACATCCAGTTGCCGACCCACACCAGGGCTGCAGTTTTGTCTCCATAGAAGCGGTTGTCTCCGGCACTTGCAGGCACGATCCACTTGTTTTTGGCCCAGCTTTGCAGGTGTTCCAGGATGTTCACAGCGGCTTCACTGTTGACGGTTCCGGTGGCCTTCCAGGTTTTGCGGTTGATCAGGTCGGCACCGCAGGCCTGCAGGAACGGAGAAAATCCGTAGCTGAGCCATTCACCGGAGTAATTGAGTTTGAGGTCCAGGGGCCAGGTGACCCCTTTGACTTTTGAGAGTTTCTGCAGGGCGTCTTCAAATTCTTTGAGGGTCCAGGCCTCTTTGAGGGTTCTGGGAATGCGCACTCCGGCTTCCTGCAGGTACTTTTTGTTGCCCCACAAGAGCACCGAGGAGTCGTAGGGGCTCATTGCGTAGAGCTTGCCATCAGGGCTGTAGGTGCCCTGGTCTTTGATGGCAGGCAGGATGTCAGAGAGGGTGCTTTTGCTGAAATAGCTGTCCAGAGGGGCCAGCTGGCCGGACCAGACGTAGTTGGCCATGTTGGGACCGTCCAGCATGAACACATCGGGAAGTTTGCCGCTCAGGAAGCCCGATTGAATGGCGTCGTTGATGCTGGGCACGGGCACGATTTTGGCGGTGAGGCCTTTTTTCTCGTTGGCTTTGTTGAAGGCATCCTGCAGTTGCAGGAAGTAGGGCCTTTCGGAATCTCCATCAATCACCCAGACGGTGATCTGTTTGGCCTGTGCAGAAAAGCTGAGGGCGAGGGTGGTGGCGAGCAGGGCAATGGGCATTTTTTTCATGGTTTCCTCCAGAATCAGGGGCGAGCTTTGAGAAATCGTTATCTTGGGTGGTAGATGACTACTGCATGCAAAACCCTCCAGATGCTCTGGCATGAACCTGTCCAGAGCAGATTTTTGTGGAAGACCTGGGATCAAACCCCAGAGATTTATGTCTGTTTTACTGATCTTAGCATGAGATAACGTTATCTCAAAGCACCCTGTTCAAGAAACTTGCCCAAAATCCCCCCAATCAACCAGAAAGCCTCGGAGGTGCTGTGGATTCCCGCACCACCAGTTGACCCGGGATGCGGTGCAACCAGGGGGTGTTCCCTGGCTGCCCCTCCACACACTGAATGAGCAGGCGGCAGGCCTCATACCCCATCTCGTACGGGGTCTGGGCCATCACGGTGAGGGCCGGGGACATCATGCGCACCCAGCGTTCATCGTCCATACCGATCAGGGAGATGTCCTCCGGGATGCGCACCCCCAGCTGACGGGCTGCACCCACCACACCGGCCAGCATCTCGTTGGTGGTGACCACCACAGCAGTGACAGGCAGGCCACTTCCCACCAGACGCTGGAACGCCCGGTGTCCGCCCTCTTCGGTGAAATCATCGCTGATCAGGAACCTGGGATCAACAGGAACCCCCCCTTCTTTCATGGCCCGCATGAAACCCTGGTAACGCTCCACTTCTGTGCTCACCAATTCGATGCCATACAGGAGGGCGATGTTTCTGTGTCCCAGAGAGATCAGGTGGCGCACCGCCTCCCCCATCACCTCTGCGTTGTTGAGGAGCACCGCATGGCGGCTGTATTCCCCCACTGTGCGGTCCACTTCGATGATCGGGATGCGGGAAGACAGGGTCTCCAGATAAGGATCAGGCGTGCTGGAGGGCACCACCACCATGCCATCCACCCGGTAGCTGTCAAAGAGTTTGGCATAGGTGAGTTGACTCTGGCCGTTTTCCAGGTGGTGGCTGGACCCCAGAATCATGGTGTACCCCAGATCAAAAGCCGCATCCTGCACCCCTCTGGCAAGGGTGGCGTGAAAATTGGCATTCAGTCCGGCGGTCAGGTGGGCCAGAATCCCTGTGCGCTGCTCACGCAGGCTCTTGGCCATGCGGTTGGGCTGGTATCCGAGTTCCTCCACGGATTTCATGACCCGTTCCCTGAGCTCAGGGGCAACGGTCTGCACTCCATTCAGGATGCGACTCACGGTGGGAATCGACACCCCGGCGTGGCGGGCCACGTCTGCAAGGCGAACAATGGATTTCATGGCTCCTCCAGATAACGTTTTCTCAAGAGTAAAGGAGGGACAGCAGGTTGTCAAGCCTGTTCTCTGTTTAGACCTTCATCCCAGACTTCCAGCATCATGAAGACATGGAAATTGACCACTGCACCCGCATCAGAAAACAACACCACCATTCACGCTTATGGTTTTGAAAGCAACCTCACCCTTCCTGTTCCGTCTGGTCACAGCCCAGTCACACCTCCTGCAATACCCTGCCTTCTGGAGGTCAAACCATGAAAGTCCTGATTCAAAACCGTGTGCCTGCACTTCTTGCCCTGCTGTGCGTTCTGGGCCTGGTGGTGCTCTCTTATGGCATCTCCACCCACACGAACAACCTTGAGGACCTGCAGTCCCGACGCATCATCCTGTATTACACCGACACTGGAGAAGCCATATACGGTGAAGAGCCAGCAGCGGGCAGCATCTGAACTGGATGTGCCCCATCCATGTTCCAGAAGGTCAAGAAACACCCATCCTGCAATGCTCACTGCTTTCAGCAGACCTGGGTTGAAGCCAGGTCTGCTTGAGCAAAGCGGCCCAGCACGAAGGAGGCCGTCCTCCAGGCGCGGAGTAGAGCCAGGAAGCGATTATGAGAACCGAGGTTCAAGCAACTTCTGCTGAGATCAGCCATGCCTTAAAATACCAGAGCTCGATTGCAACCAAAATGTTGTTCTCCAGTCTCTAAACCCGTTCAAACAAGGAAAGCAAGCGTAAATCACACCTCCTGTCCCTTTCAAAGACAAATGCATCGTTGTAATTACCTTTGAGAAATTGAAACTTATAACACATGACCCACTGCCCATATCTCCTGAGTTTTCCCCCGAGTTCCACTTCAACAGGGCTTTTCAAACCTGTAGAGGTGAGTCAATGGGAGTCGGTCTCTCCTTCCTGATATCCGGCCTCTCTCAGGAGGTCCTGCAGTGTCCAGACCTGATTGGAAGTGGGCGCGCCATCTGTGTGCAGCTCGGCTTTATCCACAATAAGGGGGACTTTGTGGCGGTACCTTTTGACTGCGGCTTCAGCATAGAGGTGGGCCATGTGTGCTGTTTCTGCCATCCCCTGGGCGATCATTGGGGTGCCAGGTGCGCCCTCCCAGACCTGATAGTGGGTGCGGCTTCCCCCGTGCCAGGCATGGGATTTCTGCAGGGTCTGGATCTGGATGGTGCAGCCGGACAGGGTGTATTGTCTGGTGTATTGTTTCATTTTGGGACCTCACGGTATGAATGGAAACGAAATCACCCGACGTGCTGCTTTTGGGTGCAGCACGCTGATTTGATCCGGGTGTGTTGCCTTCAGCCTAGGTCACCGTGGCTTCTGCATTCTGTGGCATTGATCCCATGACCTGGATTCATGCCTTTATGTTTTCTTTCAATTGTTGCTGTGGTCCGCATCTGGTCCTGAAACCATAAAAAAGCAGTCTGGACTCTCGCGGCCCAGGCTGCTTTCGGTTCCTGATGGCTCAGGGATAGTATCGGATTTGCACGTTGTGGTACCTGCCGTCCTGCTCAGGTTCTGGAAGGGTGATCGGGTACTTGATGCGGAAGGCTTCCACGGAGGTCCAGTCTCCATTCATCCAGGTCTGGTACTCCACGGCAGATTTGCGTTTTTCCATGTCTTGCAGGAGCTTCACCTGCCCATCGGTCAGGTCCACGGTGAAGGTGCCTCCAGCTTTCACCTGAAATGCAGGGGAGGCAGGCATCTCAAAACCCAGTCCGGACACATCGACAATGCGGTCTTTGAAAGGAGGTTCCATCATCCCATGATGGAGCGGGAAGGTGAGAATTTCTCTGGTTTCTGTTGGCCGCTGTCCTTCCTGCGTGCATAACCCTGATACCCAGTGCAGCCAAATGAACCCGTCCCACCCAGGCCCTGGCAGTCCCTCTCCGTCTCAAAGGGAGTCACCTCTCAATGCATCAACCATCGTGAATCGGTGGGTGATGTGCTCTTCTGGGGTTTTCGGATGCCCTCTTGACCCTGACACTGGTGTCAGGGTTTACACTGCTTGCATGAAGATCGGTGCCCTCTCCAGACAGACCGGAGCCAGTGTGCGGTCCATCCGTCATTATGACCGTCTTGGCCTGCTGGCTTCCAGCCGCGAGGAGAACGGTTACCGCACCTTCAGTGATGCAGACGTGCAGCGGGTGCACCTGATCCGTCTTTTTTTAAGTGTCGGCTTTCAACTGGAGGAGATCCGCAATTACGGTCCCTGCTGGCGTGGGGAGGTTTCTCCTCTGGATGACACCCCTGTGGAACTGACCCTGGCTTTCTATGAGCGCAAACTCACCCACATTGACCAGCAACTCCATGGCCTGCAACAGATCCGGGACCGTCTGCAAGACCAGATCGACACCTTGCGCCGTCTGAAGTGACTCCAAACGCCCTTTTGCACTGCTGGCCATCAAGGCCAGGAGGAGGTTGACCCATGCAGCTGAAACTGATTCGAAACGCCACCCTGCGTCTGTCCTATGCTGGACATGAGATCCTGATCGACCCCATGCTGGGGCCAAAGCACAGCCTGCCCTCTTTTGCCGGAAAGGAAGCCAATCCCACAACAGACCTGCCTGTCCCTCTCCTGGACGTGCTACAGGGAGTGGATCTGGTGGTGGTCTCCCACCTGCACCCGGACCATTTTGACGAGACAGCCCAGCAGGTGCTTTCGCGGGATGTGCCTGTGCTGGTGCAGCCTGGAGATGAAAGGACCTTCCAGACAGCTGGGTTCAAGGAAATGCATGTGCTGGAAGACCGGTTCATCTGGCAAAACCTCAGGTTCACCCGCACGCCTGGCCAGCACGGCAGCGGACCCATCTTGCAGCGGATGGGAAACGTGATGGGTTTCATTCTGGAGGCCCCGGGCGAGCCCACCCTCCACTGGCTCGGTGACACCATCCTGACCGACGATGTGCTGAAGGTGGTGCAGGACCAGCAGCCTGAGGTGATCGTCACCCACTCTGCAGGGGCCATGATTGCGGACACCCTGCTCCTGATGGATGCAGAGCAAACCCTGCACCTTGCCCAGGCTGCACCCCAGGCGGTGGTGGTGGCCGTGCACATGGAGAGCC
Source organism: Deinococcus cellulosilyticus NBRC 106333 = KACC 11606 (assembly GCF_007990775.1). Classification (NCBI taxonomy): domain Bacteria; kingdom Thermotogati; phylum Deinococcota; class Deinococci; order Deinococcales; family Deinococcaceae; genus Deinococcus; species Deinococcus cellulosilyticus. Next base: position 100,248 of record NZ_BJXB01000004.1, read on the forward strand.
TGGACCACTGCACCGTGTCCAGAATGGACCTCAGGCAGGCAGCAAGAGATGCCGGTTTGAGAGAGGGGCAGCTGATCGTCCCTGAAGATGGTGAGGACGTGCAGGTGGAGGCAAAAGAAGCTGTAAGGGCGTAAACGCAGGTGGGAAAACACCCCTCACTTTTACAGGTGAAGGGTGTTTTCACTTGAAGGTGTTTTGACTCACTGGGTGAGTTTCATGGCTTCAAGGAGTTCTTCGATGAGTTCCTCGGCGTCCCCGCGTTCGCTGGCGGTGGCAACGTGGGCTTCCAGGTGGCCCCGCAACACCACACCTGCGGCACCCTGAAGTGCGCCCTGCACGGCCTTGATCTGTCTGAGCACATCCATGCAGTACACGTTGGGGTCTTCGAGCATGCGCTGGATGCTTTCGAGGTGACCTCTGGCAATGGCCAGACGACGGTTCGCCCGTTTGCGTGCGTCTTCGGGCATACACAGGTGGGTGTCTGTGTGCGTGGGGTGGCAACTGGCAGCTTCGGTTTTCTTGTCCGTCTTGGCGCGGGTCATGGTTTCAGTTTAGCCCCTGACGGTGGCCCCGTAGCCCTCTTCGGTGACGGCGGCAATCAGGGCTTGCACGTCTGCGTTGCCTTCCACGGTGGCGGTGCCCTGGGACAGGTTCACTTCGGCATTCTCGACCCCAGAGACACTTTTCAGGGCGTTTTTAACGGCCTTCTCGCAGTGGCCGCAGCTCATTCCGGTGATGTTCAGTTCGATGGTCATGGTCTTTCTCCTTCCATCCCCTCTAGGGGGATATGTCCACAGTATAGGTCCTTGGTGGCCGTTTCGCAAGAGGTTTTCCAACATAAGAATGGAGACAAATGTCACTATCGCATGGTTTTCTGGTGTGAATCAGGCCCTGTGGATCTCCATTCAGCCCCTTGACCGATCCCCCCCGAGGGGATATAGTGAGGCATACCCCCTCAGGGGGACAGGAGGCAAGCATGAGCACAACCATCGAACTTGGCGTTCAGGGCATGACCTGCGCCGCCTGCGTGAACCGGGTGGAACGCGGCCTCAAAAAAGTGGATGGGGTCGAAGAAGCAAACGTCAACCTCGCCACCGAGCGGGCCGTGGTCACTTTCGATCCTGAAAAAACCACCCCGCAGGCCCTGATTGAGAAAGTCAAAGACATCGGTTATGAAGCGGTGGTCAGTGAACTGGAACTCCCCGTCTCAGGCATGACCTGCGCCAACTGTGTCTCCCGCGTGGAACGTGCCCTGAAAAAGCAACAGGGGGTGCTCTCTGCCTCCGTGAACCTCGCCAGTGAGCGGGCCACCGTGCAGTACCTGCCCACCACCGTCTCCCCTGCCCAGCTCAAACAGGCCATCCGCGATGCAGGTTATGAGGTCATTGAAGCCCAGAGTGGAGCCCAGCAGGAAGATGCCGAAAAAGCCGCCCGTGAACTCGAAGTCAAAAAGTTGCGTTCCAGCCTGACAATTGCAGCCGTGTTCTCTGTCCCACTGTTCTTCCTGGCCATGGCCCCGATGCTCTACATGCCTTTTGAGATGTGGCTCATGGACACCCTGGGTCACTGGGGTGACATCATGGTCATGAATGTCCTGATGCTCCTCCTGGCCACCCCTGTGCAATTTGGCCCTGGTATGCGTTTTTACCGTGGCGGCTGGAAAGCTTTAAAACACAGAAGCCCCGACATGAACACCCTGGTCATGATCGGCACCACCGCAGCTTACGCATACAGCGTGGTCGCCACCTTCTTCCCTGCCATCTTCCCTTCCAACACCGCCCACGTGTATTTCGAAGCTTCTGGAGTGGTGATCACGCTCGTGCTTCTGGGCAAATACTTTGAGGCCATCGCCAAGGGCAAATCCAGCGAGGCCATGAAGAAACTGCTCTCCCTGCAGGCCAAAAGTGCACGGGTGATCCGTGGGGGTCAGGAGATGGAAGTTCCTGTGGACGATGTGCGCCTGATGGAACAGATTCTGGTGCGCCCTGGCGAGAAAATCCCGGTGGATGGTGAGGTGCTGGAAGGCCAGAGTTTCGTGGATGAGAGCATGATCACCGGAGAGCCCATCCCCGTGGAGAAAACGGCAGGCAGCAAAGTGACAGGTGGGACCATCAACCAGCACGGGGTGCTGACCTTCAAAGCCACCCGCATCGGGGCGGACACCGCTCTCGCCCAGATCATCAAACTGGTGGAACGTGCCCAGGGCAGCAAACCCCCCATCCAGGGTCTCGCGGACAAGGTTGTTGCTGTTTTCGTCCCTATCGTGCTGGGCATTGCAACCCTCACCTTCCTGGCCTGGCTGATCTTTGGTGGAGACAACGCCCTTTCTCTGGCCCTCGTGCACACCGTGGCTGTGCTGATCATCGCCTGCCCCTGCGCCATGGGCCTCGCCACCCCGACCTCCATCATGGTTGGAACGGGCAAAGCTGCAGAACTCGGGGTGCTGTTCAAGAACGGTGAAGCTCTGGAGATGCTCCAGAAAGCCGACATTGTGGCGGTGGACAAAACCGGCACCCTGACGATGGGCAAACCCACCCTCACGGATTTTGTGGTGCAACCTGACTTCAATGAACGTGATGTCCTGGCCCTGGTCGCCAGTGCCGAGAAACCGAGTGAACACCCTGTGGCAGAAGCCATTGTAAAAGGGGCCGAACTGCGGGGGGTGGACCTGATCAAAGCGGATGCATTTCATGCAGTTCCTGGGTTTGGTCTGGAAGCCACCGTTTCTGGCCATAAAGTGCAGGTGGGCGCAGACCGTTACATGGGAAAACTCGGGCTCGATGTCTCCAGTTTTGGCGGGCAAGCCCAGGGTCTGGGATCAGAAGGCAAAACCCCCCTTTACGCCGCTGTGGATGGAAAACTCGCCGCGATCATTGCAGTCTCTGACCCCATCAAAGCCAGCACCCCGGAGGCCATCAAAGCTTTACACAGCATGGGCTTGAAGGTCGCCATGATCACCGGAGACAACAAAAACACCGCTGAAGCCATTGGCCGCCAGCTGGGCATCGATCAGGTGCTCGCAGAAGTGTTGCCCTCTGGAAAAGCCGACGCAGTGAAAACGCTGCAGGAGCAGGGCAAAGTGATCTTTGTCGGAGACGGCATCAACGATGCTCCGGCACTTGCTCAGGCGGATGTCGGACTGGCGATTGGCACCGGGACGGATGTGGCTATCGAAACTGCAGACGTGATCCTGATGGCCGGGGACATGCGCGGGGTGCCCAATGCCATCTCTTTAAGCACGTCCACCTTGAAGAACATCAAGTTCAATTTGTTCTGGGCTTTTGCCTACAACATCATCCTGATTCCGGTGGCTGCTGGAGTGCTGCAGTCCAGTCTCGGCTGGTCCCTTTCTCCGGTGCTTGCGGCAGCAGCCATGGGTCTGTCCAGTGTGTTTGTGCTGACCAACGCACTGAGACTGCGCAGTTTCAGGCCGCCTGTAAAAGTCCAGGACGCTCAAAAAGTCCAGAAGGCAACTCAGCCTCTGCAGGTGTAAAGTTTGATTCCCTGAAAATCCATGCAAAAGACCAGAAGACATGTCTTCTGGTCTTTTTTTGACTTCATCACTCTTCCAGGCTGATGGGGAGCCGGACCACGGCCGTGGTGCCCACCCCGGGTTCACTTTCCAGGTGGATCTCTCCGCCGTGCCCTTCCACAATCCATCTGGCAATGGGGAGGCCCAGACCTGTTCCACCGGGGTCCTCGCCACGGTATCTGGAGCGGTCTGCACGGAAGAACCTCTCAAAGACCCTGGGCAGGTCTTCTGCAGAAATGCCCATGCCGTTGTCCTTCACCCGGATCACGGCCTGGTCTGCTTCGCAGTTCAGGCTCAGGGTGATTTCCCCTCCGGGCGGGGTGTATTTCACGGCATTTTCCAGCAGGATGATCCCGACCTGCTTCAGACGGTCGGCGTCGCCAATGAGCTCTGTCGGGCAAAGCCCTTCAAGCTTCAGGGTGTGTTTTGGACTCATGCGTTCAATGTCCCGGAAGGCTTCGAGCAGCACCTCATGCAGCTCCAGGTGGTCCTCGTGCAGGGCCGCACCGGCGTCTCCTCGGGCGAGTTGCAGCATGTCGTGCACCAGACGGCTCAGGCGGTTGGCTTCTTTCTGAACGTCCCGGATGATGTCTCTTTTTTCCTCTTCTGGGATGTTCTTGAACCGCACCAGCAGGTCCATGTTGCCCTGAATGGCGGTGAGGGGGTTGCGCAGCTCATGGGCCGCATCCGCCACGAAGCGCTTCTGGGAGTCCATCAACTCCAGCAGGCGTTTTTCACTGTCCTGCAGGGCCGCCTCGGCCATTTTGCGGTCATGGATGTCGATGCACGCCCCGATGAAGCCCTGAAATTGCCCATCTGGTGTGAAGCGCCGGATGCCCCGGTTGACCAGCCAGCGGTACACCCCGTCATGGCGAAGCATGCGGAACTCCATTTCGAAGTCCGCAACGTCTGCATACGCCTGCTTGCACACCTGTGCGCAGTGGTTCAGGTCGTCCGGATGAACCAGGCTGAACCAGCCGTATCCGAGGTCTTCTTCACGGGAGCGTCCGGTGTAATCCAGCCACACCTGATTCAGAAAAGTGGTTTCCTGTTGCAGACCAGACATCCAGATCATCACGGGGGCACGGTCTGCTATGCGCTGGAAACGGAAGTCGCTTTCCATGAAGGCCTGTTCGGAGAGTTTGCGTTCGGTGATGTCCACCGCTCCCGTGAGGGCCATCAGGGGTCGTCCGTCTGCATCTCTGGAAAAAATGGTCTGCCTGCTGTAAAGCCAGTGCCAGGAGCCGCCCCTGTCCCGGAGGCGGTATTCGCGTTCGATGGTTTCGCCGTCCTGCAGCTGCATGAGTTGCTGGTGGTGGGCTCTGGCCTGGGCAAGCTCATCAGGGTGCATGGAGGCCACGAGGTCCTGCACGGGCATCTGGGTGATCTCTTCCGGGGTGTACCCCAGAATCTCCTGGATGTGCCGGTTGGCGTACATGATCCGCCCCTCATGGAGGTGGTTCAGGTACAGGACGGTGGGCATGGTGTCTGCGATGCGTTGCAGGAAATGCTGGCTTTCCTGCAGTTTCTGCTCGGACACTTTCAGGGCCGTGATGTCCTGCACAGTGCATCCAATGCCCAGCAGTTGCCCTTCCGGGGTGCGAACCGGGTAGTAGCTGCAGAGCCAGGTGAGGTCTTTGCGCATGCCTTCCACATTTTTTCCCGAAATTTCCAGGTTCAGCAGGGGTTCCCCAGTGTCCATCACCTTTCGCATGTGTGCTTCAAGATGGGGACCCGCCTGGGGGAACAGGTCGCTCAGTCGCTGCCCGAGGTGCTCACTGATGCTCTGATGGTTGCTGCGGGCCAGGGCAGGGTTCACCATGCGGAACCTCAGGTCGGTGTCCAGCAGGGCCACCCCGATGGGAACGTGGTCCATCATGCTCTGCAAGGTGGCAAAAGCCTCTTCCCGCTGCTGGGTCAGCAGTTTCTCGCACTGCTGCAGGCGCAGGCGTTCAAGGGCCTGACCGGACTGCTGGGCAAGGGTCGCCATGAACACCCGTTCCTGCGTGGCGAACGTTCTGGGCTGTTCAAACCCGAACATGATCACCCCCAGGGTCTGGTCCTCGAAGGGGATGGGACAGTAGGCCATCGCAGACACCTGGGACCGCAGGTTCATCTCCTTCAGGTGAGGGTAGGCTTCCCAGAAGGCTTCACGGCTCTCAAAGAAGAGGGGTTTGTGGGTGCGAACCACCTCCGACGCTGGAAGAGGAGCAGCCACTGGGAAACGCTGCATCGCCTTCATGGTCTGGGAGGTGAGCCCCTGGTAGGTCATGACCTCCAGTTGATCCCCATTCAGCAGCATCACGGTCGCGGCCACAGTCCCCAGCAGGGGGCGGCTGTGCTGCAAGATGACCTCCGAGAGTTCTCCCGCAGTCTGCACATGCATCAGGCCATTCAGCGCGGCCTGCAAAGTGACACTGTTTTCCACCACCACCTGGGCCTGCAGGGCCGAAGGCGCTGGATGCAGCACGAAAAGTCGGCATGGCTGGTCCTGCAGGCGCATCACGGAAGCCTGCAACTCAAACCGCTGGTCCTGCCCATTCACCTGCACCCTGAGTGGGGTCTGGTGACCGTGTGCAGGATCTGGGTCGTGCAACCAGGATTCCAGACCCTCCCGGCCTGCCACATGCAGGAGGTCAAGGAGGTTTCCTTCCAGGCCAACATGCTGAGACCACAACCCATTGCAACAGATCCAGGTTTGCTCGCCCCACAGGGCGCAGGGCAGTGGGAAGGCATCCAGGAAAGCTTGTGCAGTGGATCGAAAGGCATCTGTGGTCACAGTCATGGGGTCTCCCCTTCCAGTGTAAGCACTGCATGAGGAGAAAACTGTAGTTTCACTGGACAGATGATCAGGCAGGGGGTTCCTGGTCCAGAAGGGCAGTGTGAAAAATCCATTCCAGACCTCCGCGTGCTTCTGCGTGACCCCGCTCCAGCAGCAAGGATGGCGCTCTCGCTGGATGCCAGGACTCCAGGAGTTGTGCCTGTTCATCTCTTCCAAGGGCACGCAACACCACCAGGGCCCGTTCAATGGCTCTGGTGGCGAAGTGCAGCACGCCACTGCTCCCTGCACACTGAATGGCCTCCTGATAGGCTTTCAGTGCGGCAGCGGGCTGGTTCAGGGCTTCATAGACTTCACCAAGTGAGTGCAAGATGTCAACGCCTGCCCAGGTGTTTCCTGCCTGCCCACTCAACTGGAAACCTTCTTCCAGCACCCTGCGGGCCTCCATGTGGTGGCCCAGCACCAGCAGGGCATCTCCCAGGTCTTTTTTGATGTGCAACAGCAGGGTGTGGTACCCCATGTGCTGCGCAAGTGTGGCTCCGGTCCGCAGGGCGTCCAGGGCATGGGCGGAATGCCCTGTGCGGTGTAAAATGCGGCCTTCCACCCAGTAGAGGTAACACCAGTAGGGGGAGCGGCAACCCTTCAAGACCCGCTGGGCGTCCTGCAGGTGCAGACGGGCACGCTCCCAGTGCTCCAGGTCAATCAGGATCAAAGCCATGCCAATGTGGGAAATGGCATTTCTGAAGCGGGCCTGGTCCTGCAAGGCAGGGGCCTTGCTGAAGTGCACATCGTGTCTGGAGAGTTCTTCAGCCTGACCGTACCACTCCAGTGCACGGCCCATGTGGCCTTTTTGCATTTCACAGGAGGCCAGCCCTTGCAGCAGGGTCCAGCAGGCCCAGTGGCTTTCCAGGTCGGTCATGCCCAGCAAAGGGGTGACTTCAGACATTCCCGTTTCCATGCTTGCTGCGATCCATCCGACACGCATGTACAGGTAGGACAGGGCACCCCTGATCTGGGACCTCACCCTGCCATCGGTCTGCCGCAGCAGGGTCCCTTCCAGCAATTGAATGGCTGACAGAAACTGGCCTCGCAACTCTGCATGCTGGGTCAGCAGCCAGCATGCGGTCAGCACCAGGTTTTCCTGACCGTCCACTTGTGCAAGTGCAGCCCGCAGGTTCAACCATTCCTGCTCGATCTGATCGAGGGCTGCTTTGACCTGATGCTGGTCCAGCATGGGCACCTGAAGTTGCTGCAGGGCCTGCAACTGGGACACACAAAACCCCTGGCGGAGGGCTGCTGCATCAGGGTGCTGGCTCAGGTGCTGCTCGCAATACAGGTGAACCAGGGGCTGCATGTGGTACCTGCCATGCTGGTTGAAATGGATCAGGCTTGCATCCATCAGTTGCCTGAGGTCCCGCAAGTGAATCCCCAGGGGAGCTGCGCCCTGCAGGGTCCAGCCTCCCTGGAACACGCCAAGGCGAATCAGGTGGTCTTTCAGGGGAGGGTCCAGCAGGGAAACAGAGTGTTCAATGACATCCTGCATGCTGCGGTGTCGAACTGCAGCGTGGTGTGAAGCAAATTCCAGTTGCATGCTGCCGGTCTGCAGCAGGTGCACAACATCCTCAGCGGTGAGGCACTTCAGCCAGCCCGCCACCATTTCCAGAGCAAGCGGATTGCCTGCCAGGAAGGTGCAGATCTGTTGCAGGGGTGCAAAGTTGCTGGGAACAGCTTCGAGACCCGATTGCTCCAGGCGGGTCTGCAGGAATTGCAGTGCTTCTGAAAGAAGGCCTGTCTGGGCTTGCAGACCCATGCCTTGCAGGGAGTAAATGTATTCCATCTCCAGGTTGAGCACCCGTCTGCTGGTGAGGACCACCTTGAGGTGTCTTGTGGCTCCAAGCAGCACCCTGATCCATCCACGCAAAGGCTCCTGGGGCAGGTGTTCTGTGTTGTCCAGCACCAGCACCACCTGCCGGTCCTGCAGGTACTGCACCACAGGCTGCATCAGGTCCCCGGTTTCGGAGCTCACCAGGGACAGGGCACTGAACAGGGCAAGCTGCACTTCTTCCACTGTGGTCAGGTTTTCCACAGGAATCCCCAACCAGGTGTAGCCTTCCAGGGGCTGGTCCTGCAAGAGCTTTAAAACCAGGCGGGTTTTTCCCACTCCCCCTGATCCGTGCACGGTCAGGAGGCGGCAATGGGGCCGACCCAGCAGGTCCCTCAGTTCCTGCCTCTCTCGTGCCCGGCCCACAAAGCTGGTCATCGGTTCAGGAATCCACTGGGGTCCTTCGGTGGGGACAGGGGCAGGCTTTGCGGTTGAAACCTGAGCGGTCAGGTGAGCAGCCTGCAAGGTTTCCCAGCCCTGTGGATACTGGAGGCCCAGTTCCTGTTGAAAACGCAAGGTCAGTTCCTGGTGCACCTGACGGGCTTCTTGCACATGGTCCTGTTGCAAAAGCAGGTCCATCCATTGCAGGTAGGCATCTTCCAGCAGAGGGTCCAGTTTCAATCTGCATTGCAGCAGACGGATGGCTTCTTTCAACCTTTTCTGTTCCACCTGGGTGGTCACATGGTGTTGCAGGCGGCTGTCCAGTGCCCGGTGCACCTGAACCCGCCGGACCTCCAGCAGTTCTTCCAGGGCACTTTCTGTGGGCATGGAGAAGCCCTGCAGAAAAGGGCCTCTGATCAGGGCCTCCACCTCATCCAGCCCTGCAGGGGTCAGGAGGTGCTGTTGCAACAGGGCATTGAGTCGGTCCAGATCGGTTGAGGGCCTCACGCTCGAATTCCATTGCACCTGTTCGCGGGTGGCAAGCACCAGGGGTTCGCTGTCTGCAGGGATGGCCCGCAGGTGCCCGATGGCCTTGCGCAGCGAAGTGCGGCCCTGTTGCACAGAACCCTGGGGCCACAGCAGGTCAGCCACCTGCTCACGTGCATGCCATCCCGGGTGCAGGGACAGGTACAGCAGCAAAGCCCAGCATTTGCGGGTGGGCACCCGGATGTCCTGTTGTGCGATCTTTGCATTGAAAGGACCGAGATATTGCAAATCGACTGTCATGTGACCTTTCCAGCATTCCTTAAGGATTGTGCACAAAATTGGAATGCAGAGATTCAAATGAAGGTTTGAAGTTGCAGAAGAAAAAGGCACCTCAAAGGGTGTGAGACCATGGTAATCCTTTTCAGGCTGCCCATCAATTGTTTTCGGAAAATTCAAATTTTTCTGCACCCCGTCCAATACAGGTTCACAATTCAAGTCAATGTTGGCAGTTCAAATCAAAAGAGGCAGGGTTTCCCTGCCTCTTTTGATTTGTTCATGGTCCAGATCAGGGCTGCGCCTGAATCTCATCCAGATACACGGTTCCGGTGTTTCCCCCACCGACCTCTGCCTTGTTGACGTAGATTCCAAAATTGCGGATGTCTTTCAGCAGGTCGGCACTGAGGGTTTTTCCAGCGTTGCTGGTGTCCCACGGTGCCACTTTGAAGCTGCTGAAAGGCAGATCCAGCCACCCTGCAGCGGCTGAAGCCAGAGAGGGATAGGCCTCGAAAGCGATGCCACTGGCGTTCACCTGCAAAACCAGTTTGTTGTTGCTGCCATCTGGTTGCAGCCACAGGCGCAGTTTGCTGGCACTGGACCAGTTCACCCCACCCAGATTTTTGACCTGACCGGTGTACCCCTGACTGCCCAGCGTATAAGCAAATTGCAGTCCGTACTTGCCGCTCCCTTTGCGGGTCTCATTCAGGGTGATGGTGCTGGGGTCCCCTGCAGGGCTGTACGCGGTGTCCAGCAGGGCATTGCTGCCCTTGTATCGATCAAAGGTGTCCACAATCAGGGGGTCGGTTTCTCCTGCGCTGTCTCCCACGTACACCGGAATGCTGGTTTCCAGAGGGGCACCCCTGGTGGGGTAAACCTTCACGGTGAGGGTGGTTCCTGTTTCGTCGAGGGCTGCGTCGGGTTGCCACTCGGCAGTGTAATACTTCATCGGGGTGGAGGGGTCCAGAGCCATCTCAAACTCGGTGGGATCATTGCCAATGCGGTAAGTGACCTTGCTCACCCCCACATGCAGCACCTTCACCCGCAGTGTGGTTTGCGTCTTGCTGGAGAGGATGTCCTGCGCATTGGGTGTGGCAATGTGCAGCAGGGGTTTCTCAGGGGCGGTCTGGACGCTTCTGCCGTACACGTTTGCAGCGGTGACTTCCTTGCTGAATGCTGTGGCAGGATCTTTGTGGAATTCGGTGAAATCCATCAGCAGGTCATGGTCCCCCAGGCCTGCTGCGTTTTTGTAGGGCACAAAGAAGTTGCTGGTCCCGAAATTGGCCCAGGTGAGCATGTAGGCCATGCGGCTCGCGTCTCTGTCTGCTTGCAAGGCAGCAAGCAGTTTGGTGAAGAAATTCAGGTCCTGGGTCCCGGTGGGCCGCAAATTGGAATACCCAAACTCGGTCAGGGCAGCGACTTTTCCGCGCTGATCGGCAATTCTGGAAACAAGTTTGGCATCCTGCGCAGTACCGGAATACCACGCTGGAGATTTTCCGTCGTAGTAGGCATCGAGGCCCAGAATGTCCACGTATTCATCGCCGGGGTAGGTCTCCAGGTAGGTGGCTTCACTCTGGTTGAAAGGGACGTTGGGGGAGTAAGCAAAGAGGAAGTTGTGCACCCCCTTCACATCCCGCAGGTATTCCACCGTGTAGCGGTAGATGGCTTTGTACTGGTCTGCAGTGCGGTACGGTGCGCCCCACCAGAACCAGCCGCCGTTTTGCTCATGGAAAGGCCGGAAGATCACTGGGATGGGTTTGCCACTGTCGTCTTTGAGGTTCAGGGCAAAATCGGCAATCATGTCCAGAAACTGGTTGTACTCGGTGTGTTTGCTTCCTCCAGGCAGGATGTGTGAGACCACGTTCCCCTTGGTGTCGTAGAAACTGCCTCCCGTCACGAAATTGGGCATGTGGGCACTGAGGGCCAGCACCCCTCCTGCCTTGTAGGCTTTTTTCATGACCTCAATCAGGTTGTCGCGGCTCTGGGTTTTGTTTCCAGACACACCGGGTTTTTCAAACCCTTCCAGGCTGAGGGTGTCCCATCCGAACATGCCCGGGAAGTCTCCCACGCTGTTTTTCACTTCGGACTGGCTGCCGTCCTGTGCGGTGAGGGTCATGCCTTCGGTGGTGGCATGCTGGTGCCCGAAAATCACTTCTTTCCCCCGAACACTTTGCAGATAATCAAACAGTGATCGGGTGCGTTCATCGGCCTGGGGGTCCACCAGGTTCACTGCAGCTTTCGGAGGGGTCAGGGTGTTGCAGGCTGAGAGGGCAAGCAGGGCAAGCAGGCCAGTGAGGTTCAGGGAGGGGCGCATCAGGGGTTTCACAGCAGGTTTCCTCATTTCACCGAGACGTTGTCGATGTAAAAATCACCTTTGTTGAAATACAGGTGAAGGGCGTGCACTTCACTGAGGTCCGGGGCACTGCCATTGCAACTGATGGTGGACAGTTCAAGGGTGGCCGTGACGGTCTTCCCGGCATCCACCCAGGGCCAGTTTGCCCCTTCGCACCACGTCCAGGCGGTTCCGGTCTGCAGGGCAATGTTGTAAGAGGTGCCAGAGGTGCCCGTTTTCAGGTCGAAACTCAGGGTGGTTTTTCCTGCGAAGGACATGTCCCTGTTGACGCTGAACCAGTCTCCGTTTGCCGTTGTGGAGTGAATCAGCAGGGACTTTGTGCCCTGCGTGTGGAAATCACCTGACACCTCCACACTGCCCCCTCCATCATTCAGGGCCTTCCAGCCTTCAGGGCCGCTCTCGAAGGAGAACAGGGTGTCTCCTGCAGGGGCTTCTTTCTCGGTGAGTTTCACGGTGATGGTGGCGGTTTTTGAGGTGCCCCCACCTGAGTCCCGGACCGTGTAGGTGGCCACCGCTGTTGCCGGGTCTGCCGTTTTCGCGGTGAACTGCACCTTGCCTGCTTTGACCTCGAAGGCGCCTGCAGTGTGCTCCCAGGAGGTCTGGATTCCGGCTGTCTGTGCATCAAGGTCGATGGTGGCAGCCTCCAGGGTCTGGCCTGTGCTTGCAGTGTCGTTGGCCAGCACATCCAGCATGACGGACCCTCCCGTTTCTGCAGTGAGGCTGGCATTGTCGTTGCGGGCGGTGGGAGTGGCGGGAGGTTGTGGCACGGCGGTGTTGCAGGCCACCATCAGGCACATCAGGGTGAGCAAGGCAGGAAAGGTGCGGGACACGGGATTGATCCTCCTGAAACACGACATGAAACGCTGGTTCCAGCAGGCAACCCTGGAGGTTGCCTGCTGGAAGGACAGCAAAGGGCGGGAGGTGGCTGCCCATCAGCAGACCACCCGAACACGACCCGCAGGTGCGGGCTCCTCAGGTTCAGTGAATGTGTCCTGACTATAGCTTTTGTTTAGCAAACTGTCAAACCTCTACCTCAAAAATCATCGAGCCAGCAGGGGCATCATTTCCAGATCCAAAATGTATGTAGCTTTATTCCTCATCCCAGAAGACGAATTTCTCTTTTTACTTTCAGCTGCAGTCAATACGAATTGTCATCATTGTTCACTAAACACTGCAAAGCCAGCAGGTGCAACAGAAAGGCACTGGAAATTTCCAGTGCCTTTCCTCCACACCCCTGTGGTGACGTGATTCAAGGAATGATTTTTGTTGCAGAGATGGTGTTGCCCAGCGCAACAATTGCACTTTGCTGGGTCGCCACCAGCAACTTGCCCTCCAGCGTCTTGTTGAGCCTGCCAGGAGACAGCGCCTGACCAAAACGTGACAGCTCAAAATCTCCGAAAGTGCCATCGAGCACCCCACTCGCACTGTAACGCTGAATGGTGGCCCCACTGAAACGGTAAATCTGGTCATCCAGCACCTGAAAGTTTGAAGTGGCAGGGATGCTGAAGGCCACCACCCGGGCACCCTCTGCCAGATACTTCTGCAGGTCCCCGGCATTGTTGGTGACGACCACACTGTCGTCTGAGAAAGCTTCCAGAACCCCATTTCCAGAGAAATCATTCCCTGCAAAACCGTCGGTGCTGAAAGCGGTGTCCAGGGTTCCTGTGGCGTCAAAGCGGACCAGGCTGTGGTAATTGGTGTCATCTGGACTGAAGAAGCGCTGTCCAGCCATCACGATCTTTCCGGTGGACTGGATCACATGCTGGAAACCATAACTGTCCAGTGCCCCGTCACTGATGTTGCGAATGTCCCCAAAAGCAACATCTGAACTGCCGTTGGCATTCAGACGGCTGAGGAAGGGCAGCGTGTGGGTGAGGGTTGCACCAAGATAAGGCTGCACCGATCCTGAAAGGGTGATCTTGCCATCCGACTGCACATTCATGTCTTCAAGGAAATGGTGGTCCAGGGCAGAGTAACTGAGCAGGGCCAGTCCATCCCCATCAAAGCTGGTGTCGGGTGTGCCATTCGAAAGGAATTTCTCTACGAACACCGTGTAATTGCCATTCACAGCATCCTGACCGTGTCCAGCCACCAGAATGGCATCATCTGCCAGAACCATCACTTTTTTGACGGTGACACCGGTCAGTGCATTTGGAGCAGACAGCACAGGGGTGAACGTCGTGTCCACGGTTCCATCTGCCTGGAGGCGGTACAGGTTGCTGTCGGTCACGGCCACCAGTTGCCCTGTGGACTGGAGCACAGCGTCACGGTAATTTCCAGTGACATTGGGCACCACAGCCCAGCCATCCCCGAGCACATCCGCGTTCCAGCAGGCGTCCCTTTGTCCGGTGCTCAGGTCGGGATTCACCAGGTCCACTGTGGGAGACAGGGGATTCGTGCCTGCCACCCGCACCTGACAGAACTCACGCACATCTGCTGGAACAGCGTATCCTGCAGTGCCATAATTCGTGTTCACCCTGTTCAGGGCACTGGTGTAGTCCTCTTCTGGGCTGATCGCCACCTGGGTGCGGGTGTTTTCCATCACCTCAAACATCAGGCTGAAACTGTAAGGATCATCTTTGGGGTCGGTCTGCAGCGGGTACTGCACCCCCAGGGTGATGACCCCATCGTACTGTCCAGCTGCGGGCAGGGCAGGGAGGGTCCGGCTGCCATCGGTGTTGCGCACCACATAACCGTATGCAAGTGCTGTCTCCCCTGCAGGCAGGGCAGGAAGGGTGGTGAGTTCCTGTTCGGTGTACACCTGAAAGTCTGCCCGGTTGGACTGGACAACCACACCAGAAATCGGATCATGGATGAGGCCGTTGATCGGCAGGATCTGCTCTGCGAGGGCAGAATTTGCCGCAGAGTCGTCGAATTTTTTCAGGCTGGTGACTGCTGTCTCGTTGATGGTGGAAGGGGTGTCCACAGCCACCAGAGACAGGTTGGTGCGGTCCACCGGAGAGGGGGTGCTGCCATCCTGACTGGCATTGCGCACCTTCCAGGTGGCGGTGATGTAACGCTTGCCACTGGGCTGGCCTCGCGTTCCCAGGGTGAAAGAGGAGCGAGACAGCAGGTCAATTTCAATGCCCATGCCATCCACATTTCCGAGGTCCTGTTTGCTGATTCCTGAAGCTCCATTTCGGGGCACAAACCGTGCAGTGACGGTTGGTGTGGCCGAACCTGCATCCTGGAACCGCACTTCCAGCAGCCCCAGCGTGCGGGGTTGGATGGGCTGTGTTGTGGGGATGGAAGTGTGCTGGGCACAGGAAGACAGCAGGACCGCCGTGATGGCACTGTAAATCAACCAGTTGCGTCGTTTCATCACATCACCCCTCTCCCAGTGGAAAACTCTGGGCCAGCATGACCGTTTGCCAGTTGCCGTGACGCTGCAGCACGGGACGCTCATAAGGGAGCTTTTCTGAACTGGGCTGAATGGGGCGATCTTGAGTCTGCTGCATGATTCCCTCCTGAATTGCAGAACCTTCAGAAAAAAACGAATTCTGGCTCATGCATTCAGCGTAAGAATCCAGCGTCCCAGCACCGTGATTTGACCGAACCCTTTTGAGGTTGTTTTTTTCACGATGCAGGTACGCTGCAGAGATGCGGTTTCAGGCCACCACGATCTCAGGCACCAGATCCTTCCAGCCTTCCACTTCCTGGTCCGTCACCAGCACATCAATGTCCGAGGTGGGAGCAATGAAACTAGAGGAAACCAGACCGAGTTTGGTGTAATCGGTGAGCACCATGCGCCTGACACTGCTGGCAAAAATGGCCCTTTTCACGAGTGCATCTTCCTGATAGGGGGTGGTGTTTCCGGCGGTGGGGTGCAGGGCTGCTGCCCCAATGAGGGCCACCTCTGCCCGGAATTCCTGAATGGCCTGCACGCAGGTGTGCCCGTAAAAGTGGGCCAGGGTGCGGTTCCAGATCCCTCCGGTCACAATGAGCCGGACTTTCTCGCTCCCATGAAAGATTTCGGAAACCTCCAGGGAGTTGGTGATCACGGTGAGGGGAATGTCTCTGGCATGCAGGCTGCGGGCCGCAGCGAGGGTGGTGCTTCCGGCATCAATGAACAGCGTCTGGTCCGGGTGAATGAGGGCGGCAGCAGCGTGCCCGATGCGGATTTTGTCGGTGTTGAGCACATCTGCCCGTTGCTGGTAGGTGAGCCTCGGGGTGTCAAGCATCACGGCCCCACCGTGGGTTTTTTGCAGGTAGCCGTGGTCGGCAAGGTGTTTGAGGTCGCGCCTCACGGTGTCTTCGCTGACCTCAAGTTGCTCTGAGAGGTCCTGCACGGTGACCCGGCCCTGACGGATCAGGCGGTCCAGAATGATTTTGCGGCGTTCTTCGGCAAACATGGTCACAACCAGTATACAAAACCGCAAAAGGTCGCAATCTGTTTGCGGGATTTGTCGTACAATCCAGATTATGAACGAATTCGTGCCAATTTATGCGGGTTTGAAGGCGGTGCTGTTCGACATGGACGGGGTGCTCACCCACAACGCCCAGTTCCACAAGCAGGCCTGGAGGGAGTGTGCGGGACAGGAATACGGCGTCCTGATCGAGGAGGGAAGCCTGGTCATCCATGCAGGCCACACCTGGGAGATCCTGCAGAAACTGCTTGGGGGTCCTGTTTCCAGAGAGGAAGTGCGGCGCTTCCATGACCTCAAAGAACACCGGTACAGAGAGCTTGCCCGGGGCAATCTCACCCCGGTTCCGGGTCTGCACCGCTACCTGGAATGGCTCAAAGAGCAAAACCTGAAACTGGCCCTGGTCACGGGCTCCGACCAGATCAATGCGCGTTTTGTGCTGGAATCGCTGGGGGTGGAGGAGGTTTTTGACCTGAAAGTGACCGCTGAACACTTTCAGGCAGGCAAGCCCAGTCCAGAATGTTATGTGCTGGCCCTGAACAAACTGGGCCTCACGCCCGGTCAGGTGCTGGTGCACGAGGACTCACCCGGTGGGGTGCAGGCCGCAACAGGTGCAGGCTGCAGGGTGATGGCGCTCGAAACCACCACCAGCGCCCGGAACCTGCTGCAGCACGGAGCCCGATGGACCATTCCCGACTTTGAAACCCTGCTCTCCTCCCTGCAAGCCACCCCTGTGCAGGCCCACTGAAGGAACCCATGACCTCAAGTGCCCAGACCCCCATCCTTCCAGAACTGAAAAACGCCCGTTTTGCTGTGTCCACCGTCTTCTTCCTGCTGGGGGTGCTGTTTGCCACCTGGGTTTCCCGCATCCCTGCCGTCAGTCACCGCCTGCAGCTCAATGAAGCCGAACTCGGGATTGCCCTGCTGGGCCTTGCGGTGGGAGCCCTGCTGGCCTTTCCAGTTGCCGGGTGGGCCACAGCAAAATACGGCTCCAAAATCGTCACCACCATTGGGGTCATCCTGATGGCCCTGTCCCTGCCCCTGATTCCCCTGGCCCCCAACATGGTGGGACTGACCCTCATGCTGGTGCTGCTCGGGGTGGGAAACGGCGGCACCGATGTCGCCATGAACAGCCAGGCTGTGGATGTCGAAAAAGAATACCAGAAACCCATCATGTCCAGTTTTCACGCCCTGTACAGTGTGGGAGGCATTGCTGGCTCCCTGATGGGAGGCCTGATGGCCTCCCTGCAGATGGCCCCCCTGTGGCACTTTGGTCTGGTCACCCTGCTGACCCTGATCACCGTGTTCCTGGTGGCCCCAAAACTGCTGAATGTCCCTGGGACCGGAGAGCACGGACCTGTTTTTGCCCTCCCTTCCGCGAAACTGCTCGGGCTGGGTGTGGTGATTTTCTGCGTGGCAGTCGGAGAAGGGGCCATGGCAGACTGGTCCGCCATTTACCTCAAAGACTCCCTGAGCACCACCGACCAGATGGCCACCGCAGGATACCTTGCCTTTTCGGGTGCCATGGTGCTGGGGCGGGTTTTCGGGGACAGCATGCGGGCAAAACTCGGGGCTGTGGTGCTGGTTGGTACAGGAGCGTTGCTTTCGGCAGCGGGATTGTTGCTGGGCCTGATCTTCCCTTACCCCTGGGCGGCTTTGCTGGGTTTCGCCTGTGTGGGATGGGGCCTGTCCAGCGGTTTTCCGGTGGCTTTCAGTGCGGCAGGAAACGTCCCTGGTGTGCACCCGAGCCTCGCCATGGCCGCCATTGCCACCATGGGCTACACCGGGTTCCTGCTGGGACCTCCCATCATCGGGTTTGTGGCCCACGCCACCACCCTCACCTGGGGCCTGGGACTGGTGGTGGTGCTGTCCCTGATTGCGGCAGCCTTCTCCAGAAACGTCAAAATGGCAGATGTGAAGGGCTAGAAGTCTTCTGGAAAAATCCAAGGGGCCAGAGGCCCCTTTTTTGATGCTGTACCACTGAAACCTGTGTTTCAGTGGTACAGCCCGGTTGATGTTTGTGCACAATGTGTAATACGTGAAAAGGTATGCTGTCAAGCTGAGCATGCCCTGAACATCATCCTGCTTCACCACCCTGCCTGTGCGACCATCCCCGACAGGGTGCACTGCCACCCACCCTGTTCTGGCCTCAAACCCCTCTCCCGACAAGGATGTCCATGAAAAAAATCACCCTGCTGAGCTGTTCCCTGCTTCTGGTGGGTTGCTTCCAGAACACCCCACCCAAGGCCCCTGCCCCTGTCCCCCCTCAGGCCAGAGGGACCCTTTATGAGCTGACCTTCACCGACATCAACAGTGAAAAAGCCAGTGCACAGCTCAGCGTGTACCAAAAGGGAGCGCAGGGATACACCCGCATGGCACTCACTGAAAGCCTGACCGGGTTCAGCCTGCAGCGGCTCGGGGTGCAGTCCTTCAGTGTGGACAGCGCCGGGAGGCGGTACCTGCAGGCCAGATACAAAATCACCAACAACACCGGAAGGGCCATCGAACAGCTCACCTTCGTTCCTGTGGACACCAATGATGCCGACAGCAATCCGGGCAACAACACCAGTCAGCCCACTGTGGGGAACACCCCCTTCAAGGGACTCAAATTCTTTGATGGCTCAGATGCCTCAGTCAAGGCGACCGACATCACCCTGAACCAGGCCAAAAAGTATGACCTCGGAACAGACAGCGCAATCAATGATCCAGACGGCACCCCCCTCATCACTGGACTGGATGTCAGTGGCCTGAACCCGACAGCCCCGGATGGCCTCACCATTGCACAGGTGATGAACTACGGGTACCAGACCTCTGGAATTCTGCCCATTGGTGGATCTGTGAATGTTTCATTCGGGGCCAGCTATGACATGGCCATCGATGAGAACGGCAGGTTCGACTCCCGAAAAGACCCCTACAGCTTCACCATGCTGTTTGTGATGAGTGAAGACCCCATCAGCTCTGGCCTCACCCGCATCCATGACATTCAGGGCAGCACCGCCAGTGGAGATGCCGACAGTCCGCTGGTCTCCCAGACGGTCACCATCGAGGGGATTGTGACCCGTGACCTGCAGCAGACCAGTGAGCTGGGTGGTTTTTACGTGCAGGAGGAAACTGCCGATCAGGACAGCGATCCCAATACCAGTGAGGGCATCTTCGTGGTGTGTGACACGGCCTGCGGGACCGTCCAGCAGGGGGACCGCGTGCGGCTCACCGCCATGGTGGAAGAGGTGGGCGAGGCCCTGCGGGAAACCCGTCTGATCAACGTCAGCAACCTGGTGGTGATGCGAACCGGCCAGACCCTGCCTGCCCCGGTGAATGTCACCCTCTCCCCCACCCTGAACTGGGAGCCGTTTGAGGGGATGCTGGTGACCACCAGTGGGGTGGTGACGGACAACAGCGAACTGGGGCTCGGAGGTCTGGTCACCATTGCAGACCAGCGCAGTGCTTACTTCACCCAGGTGAATGCCCCGGATGAGACGGGCTTTGACACTTTCCTCAAACAGTCCGCAGCCCGCTCTGTGGTCATCGATGATGGTTCCCTGGGCCTGAACCCGGCCAGCCTTTTTGGTCGAGGAGGGAACCCCCTCAGCACCACCAACACCCTGAGGAATGGAGACTCCGCCACCGTGACGGGTGTGCTGGGTTCCACAGAATCCGGGTGGGGAGATCTGGAACGCTACCGCCTGCATGCCACTGCAGCCAGCACCACCTTCAGCGGGTCTGCCCGACCTGCCGTGCCGGGAGTGGGATCTGCTGGCCTGAAAACCGCCCATTTCAACCTCGGAGAATTCTTCAATGGAGATGGCAGTGGCAGCGGATTCTATCCAGCCCCCGGAGCGAACAATGCTGCAGAATACCAGCGCCAGACCGACAAACTGGTGCAGGCACTCGCTGCCCTCGATGCCGACATCATCGTGCTGACCGGGCTTGAAGACGACTTTGATGCCGCAGCCCCTGCCCTGATTGACCTCAGAAACAGCCTGAATGCCTTCACGCCCAGTGTGGGTACGTATGCAGTGGTGGGCAGTGAACCTGCAAACGGTACAGGCCTGGGCATCCTGTACCGCAGCGCAGACCTTGTTCCCCAGGGTGCTGCTGCCACCTATTCCCTGAATGGCACCGCCCTCGCCCAGACCTTCAAGCAGACCTCCACCAATGGAACCTTCACGGTGGTGACCACCGAGTTGCGCGGACGCCAGCAGATGTGTGAGGTGGGAGACGACTGGAGTTCTGGACAGGAGATGTGCGCAGAGACCCGCCAGAGCCAGGCACAGGACCTGATGGAGTGGATCGGCACCAACCCCACGGGCACAACAGATCCGGATGTCCTGCTCATGGGCAACTTCAACGCCTACAGGCAGGAAGGCCCCATTCTGACCGTGCTCAAAGGACCCGATGGCAATGCTTCCAGCGGAGATGACTTCACCGCCGTGCTGAACAGCAACGAATACACCTCGGTGGTGTGGGGTTTCACCGGAACACTCGACAGCGCTTTTGTCAGTTCGACTCTGGCTGCACAACTCAGTGGGCATGGGGTGTGGCACATCAACAGTGATGAGCCCTCTGTTTTTGACTACAACACCGAGGACAAACCTGCAGGTGTATACGCTGCAGACGCCTTCCGTTCCAGTCCCCGTGACCCCATCCTGATTGGCCTCACCCTGAACGCCAGCAACAGTGCACCTGTCAATCTGGTCCTTTCAAACAACACCCTGGCCGAAAATGCAGGTTCAAATGCCACAGTGGGCACCCTCAGTGCGCAGGACCCGGACGCAGGAGACACCCTGACCTACACCCTGGTCGCGGGAACAGGGGACACCGACAATGCCCTGTTCACCATCTCTGGAACCACCCTGCAGATGCTGGCCAGCGCAGATTTCGAGAACAGATCCAGTTACAGCGTGCGGGTGCGGGCAGCCGACCAGCACGGGGCCGAAGTGGAACAAGCCTTCACCATCACCATCACCGATGTCAATGAAAACACGGCTCCCACCGACATCACCCTCTCAAACAGCAGCGTCGCTGAGAACAGCACCCCCACTTTGACGTTCAGCACTGTAGATTCGGACTCTGGAGACACCTTCACCTACAGTCTGGTCTCTGGCACAGGCAGCACGGACAATGGTCTGTTTTCGCTGACCTCTGCTGGAGCTCTGACCTTCAACAGTGCACCCAATTTTGAGGTCAAAGACACCTACAGCCTTCGGGTGCAGTCCACCGATTCTGGAAATGCCACCGTCCAGAAAGCCTTCACCATCCAGATCACCGATGTGAACGAGGCTCCCTCTGCCCTGTTCCTCACGGGCAACACTGTGGATGAGAATCAGCCTTCTGGCACCACCGTGGGGAACTTCAGCAACAATGACGTGGATGCGGGTGAAACCTTCAGCTACAGTCTGGTCTCGGGGACAGGCAGCACAGACAACAGCAGTTTCTCCATCACCGGAAACCAGCTGAAAACTGCGGCCAGCTTTGATTTTGAGACCAAATCCAGTTACAGCGTCAGGGTGCGGGTCACCGATGGGCAAAACCACACCTTCGAGCAGGCATTCACCATCACAGTCAATGATGTGACAGAAACAGCCATGCCTTCCCAGGGTGCACTGTCCACAGGCACCTCTGCGGCGTCTCGACCCCACATCATCGCCGGGCCCAATGGACTGCCCGTGCTCACCTACCATGAAAGTGCCACTGGCCAGTCGCAGAACGTGTATGTGAAGCGCTGGAATGGCACCTCCTGGGATGCGCTGGGGGGAGCCCTGGACGTCAACGCCACTGTTGCGTCCAACAATGCCCGTCTGGTGGTGGACTCGGGCAACACCCCTTACGTGGTGTGGCAGGAAAACTCCGGCGGAACAGAAGGCACCAACATTTTCGTCAAGAAGTGGAACGGGACCTCCTGGGATCTGCTGGGCAGTGCTCTGGACACCACCGTCACCAACAGTTCCAGTGTTCCTGCCATGGCGATGGGACCCAACAACCAGCCTGTGGTCACCTGGTATGAGAGTGTCACAGGTGAAAGCACCAACATTTATGTGAAGCGCTGGAACGGCACCTCCTGGGTGGCTCTGGGCGGAGCACTGGACACCACCGCCGCCCTGAACGCCACCAACTCCCGCATCGCTGTGGACAGCAGCAACCGTCCGATTGTGGTGTGGCAAGAACAGGTGCAGGGCACCAGCCCCAGCAACTACAACCTGAAGGTGAAACGCTGGAATGGCACCACCTGGGACGTTCTGGGGGCTGAACTTGATGTCAGCCTTTCCAACACCACCAATCTTGCCGACATCGCTGTTGGTTCCGATGACCATCCAGTGGTCACCTGGCAGGAAACCGTCTCGGGCATCACCACCATCTATGTCAAAAAGTGGAATGGCACCTCCTGGGATGCCCTCGGCTCCTCCCTCAACATTTCAGGCAGCACCAGCGCTGTTTCACCTGCGGTGGTGATCAAACCCAATGGGCAGCCTCTGGTGGCCTGGAGTGAAGGGAGCACCGGTCAGATTTACATGAAAGAGTGGAATGGAACGGCGTGGTCCCAGATTGGCTCATCCCACAACCTGGACAGCGCCCGCAGTGCGGCCAATGCTTCTGTGACTTACGGCAGTGGCAATGTGCTGGTCCTCGCCTGGCAGGAAGCGAACGCCAGCGGTATCAACACCATCCTGGTCAGCAAGAAATAACCATTGAAAAATCCAGGACCCCTCCAGATTGGAGGGGTCTTTTGTTGCACAGCGGGGCCATTTCAGGACCTGCAGTCCCAGATCGGGTACAATCCCTGTGTCGGGTGTCCACCTGCGTAGGGTGGACTTAAAGTGGGGAACTCCGGTGAAGTCTCAATTGCTGAGACCATTCCGGGACTGACGCGCAACGGTGACTGCCCTTGATGTGAGATCAAGCAGAAGTCCGAATGCCTGCCTGACGCGAAGCTTTGTTTGCTTCAGCCTCGCGATTTGGGCGTGTCCCTGCTGTACCAGACGGTCATTGCAAGGTCATCTGGGTCTGCATCAGAACACCAATTCCACCAGATTGCGTCAGGGGTTTCATGACTTCACGCACCAGGGTGACCCGCGCCGATGGCCGGACCGTGCAGGTGATCCAGCGCAGGGGGCACCTCAGTTACTGCTTTACCGGATGTTGTTGTGGACACGTGAACCGGGGGTACGCTCCTGTTCCGGTGGACACTTTCAAAAACGAATGGATCAGGCGCAAGCTGCGTCATACCGTGCACCTCACCAAAGCCGGATGTCTGGGACCGTGCACCCTCGCCAATGTGGCTTCGCTGGTGTTCGATGGGCAGTCGGTGTGGTTCCACTCGGTGAATTCCCCCGAGATGGTGGTCCTGATCTTCGATTACATCGAGGAGATGGTGAGAGAGGGCCGTTTTCTGGCCCCTCCTGCGGAACTTCAGGAATACGTGTTTCAGTTTTACGACTGGCAGGACCGCACTCTGGCTCCCCTTCAGAAGCCCCTTGCAGAGAGGGAACACTCTGGTGTGGCTTTTGTCTCCCACGCCGACACCGACCTGATCACCGTTCAGGAGGCAGCAAAGCAGGTTTCAGCATTTCAGGTGACAACCTACAGCATGCCCCGGGGAAACCTGGACACCACCCGACAGGTGCTGGAACGTGCGGTGGGCAGGCATGAGCTGGTGGTGCTGAACGTGCTTTCCAGCCAGGACCTCACCGATCTCCTGCTGGACCTGGAAAAAGAGGCACAGGCTCAGGGGGTGACCCTTGTGGTCCTCAAGGGCACCTTCGAGGTGGGACCGGACACCCTGCAAATGAGCACCGTGGAGGCAAACCACCTGCTGCAGGTCAGCCTCTACATGCAGGCTGGAGGGGTGCAGAACTTCACGGAGATGCTGCATTACCTCGGGGCGGAGGTTCTGGGGTTTCCTCTGTCCTGGCAGGCCCCCACCCCTCTGCCCGAACTGGGGATCTATCATCCGGAGTTTGTTCATGCCCTGCAGCTTTTGGAGTGGCAGGACCTGCAGTCAGCTGGGCGGCCTGTGGTGTCCGTGGTGTTCTACCGGGCGCACTTCCTGAGCGGCAACACCCATTTCGTGGATGTGCTGCTGCAGAAACTCGACGATGCAGGGCTGTCTGGTCGGGCCATTTTTACCCCCAGCCTGAAACATCCTGAGTTGCAGCACTGGCTTGCTGGCTCAAACCTGATCGTCAGCACCCTGAGTTTCGCTGCGGGTGAGGGGGCGATTCAGGCGTTCAGGGACCTGAATGTGCCTGTGCTGCAGGCCATCACCTCGGCGTCGAGGCATGCAGTCTGGTCGGTGTCTTCAAGGGGACTTGGGGCACTCGACACCCTCATGAATGTGACCCTGCCCGAGTTCGATGGCAGGCTGATGGGCGACGTGGTGGCCTTCAAGGACCATGAGCGCTTCGAACCTTTCACGGAGGGCATCTCGCAACTGGTCCAGCGGGTGCAGAAGTGGCTGAACCTTCAGCAGAAACCGAATGCAGACAAAAAAGTGGCATTCGTGCTCACCAACTCTGGTGCGAAAGCCTCAAAAGTGGGAAACGCCGTGGGGCTCGATGCTCCAGCCAGCCTGTTGAACCTGCTTCAGGCCATGCGTTCCCAGGGCTACACCGTGCCAGAGCTGGATTTTTCGTCCGATGAACTGATCCAGTCGATCATTGGGCTCGGGACCTATGACGGGGAGGTTCCCGTGCACAGCCACACCCCCTTACAGGTCAGCAAGAGGGTGTACCAGGGCTGGTTTGAGGGGTTTCCAGAAGCGGCGCGCCAGAAAATGCTCAAAAAATGGACACTGGAACAGGAGCCGTACAGCACCTACAGCCACCTGCTGTTCTCTGGCCTGGAACTGGGCAACACGGTGATCTGCCTGCAGCCCCCCAGGGGTTACGGGATGGACCGGGATGCCATCTACCACCAGCCAGACCTGCCGCCCACCCACCATTACGCAGCGTTCTACCAGTGGCTCACCCGCCCTGAAACCGAAGGGGGATGGGGGGCAGATGCCATTGTGCACGTCGGGAAGCACGGCACCCTGGAGTGGCTGCCCGGCAAGGGGGTGGGGCTCAGTGCGGCCTGCTTTCCGGAATTGCTTCTGAATGGCACACCCCTGCTCTATCCGTTCATCGTCAATGATCCTGGCGAGGGCACCCAGGCCAAACGCAGGGGCCATGCGGTGATTGTGGACCACCTGATGCCCCCCCTCACCCGAGCAGACACCTATGGGCATCTGGCGCAGCTTCAACAGTTGATTGACCAGTATTACCAGCTGGAAGGCACCGATCCCAGCAAGCTTTCTGCCCTGCAGAAAGACATCTGGCAACTGATCGAGAAGACCCACCTGGACAGCGATCTGGACCTGCAGCAGTTCCTGAGCCAGGACCACGGAGACCACAAGCACGACTGGGATGAAACCCTCACACCCGAAGGGGTGCCCGTCACCCTCACCGAGATGGGCAGCTTTGACCTCAAGCACCTGCTTGAAGACATCGACGGTTACCTGTGTGAACTCGGCATGCTGCAGATCAGAGACGGCCTGCATGTGCTCGGCGAACTTCACCAGCTTCCAGACACCCTGCGTGCCCTGACCCGGCTTCCTGCTGCCGGAAAGTCCAGTGTCAGCCAGCTCCTGGCCCGTCATTTCGGTCTGGACTGGGAAGAATTGCTGGCCCACAAAGGAAAGCGGTTTGATGAAACAAAGATGATTCTGGACATCACGGTCCTGAGCCATGCAGATGCCCTGGAGGTGCTCGATGACCTGAACTTGCAGCTGCACCAGGGTCTGGAAGCAACTGGATTTGATGCAACTCAGGTGCCTGAGGTGGTCAAAGAGACGCTGGGGACAGCCAATCCAGAGCTGGAGGAAGCATTCCGCTGGGTCTGCACCGACCTCCTCCCCCGACTGGAAGGGGTGGACCAGGAAATCTGGGGGGTGTTGGGTGCCCTGGATGGACAGTTCACTCTCCCTGGCCCGAGTGGTGCACCTTCCAGAGGGGCCTTGCATGTGCTGCCCACAGGCCGCAACTTCTACGCCATTGACCCGAAATCGGTCCCGGCACCCACTTCACATGAGGTCGGGATTCAGCTGGCAAAAGCGACCTTAGACCGCTACCTGAAAGAAGAAGGCACATACCCTGAGATGGTGGGGCTGAGTGTGTGGGGCACCTCCAACATCCGCACGCATGGGGACGACATTGCGCAGATCCTGGCTTTTCTGGGGGTAAAGCCTTTATGGAACGTGCACACCCGCAAAGTGGAAGGCCTCACGGTGGTCCCCCTGGAAGAACTTGGACGGCCCAGAATTGACGTGACCGTGCGCATTTCGGGTTTCTTCCGGGACGCTTTCCCGCACGTCATTGACCTGCTCGATGAGGCGTTCGAGCGGGTGATGGAACTCGATGAGGACCCTGAACTCAATTTCCCGAGAAAACACTATCTGGAAAACATCCAGCAGGACGCTCCTGAACTGTCTCCAGAGGAACACGAGGTGCAGGCCCGTTACCGCATCTTCGGGGCGAAACCCGAAAGTTACGGGGCAGGCATTCTGCCCCTGATCGAGGAAGGCAACTGGAAAGATGAGCAGGACTTCCTGAAGGCCTACCTTGCGTGGGGTGGGTACGCCTATTCCAGAGCGGCCTCTGGTGTGGAGGCGCAGGAGAGCTTTCAGGAACGACTGTCGCAGGTGCAAGTTGCTTTGCACAACCAGGACAACCGGGAACATGACCTGCTCGACAGCGACGATTACTTCCAGTTTCACGGGGGCATGGTGGCCAGCATCCACGCCCTGACGGGCAGCAAACCCAGAGCATACTTCGGGGACAGCAGCAACCCCGAACAGGCCCAGGTGCGCGACCTCAAACAGGAAATCCTGCGGGTGTACCGTGCCCGTGTGGTCAATCCCAAATGGATTTCCGGCATCCAGAGGCATGGGTACAAGGGGGCACTCGAAATGCTGGCGACTGTGGATTACCTGTTCGGGTTTGATGCCACCACCGGAGTGATGGAGGATTTCATGTATGAGGAGGTGGCGCAGCAGTACGCTCTGGACCCGGCCCTCCAGGATTTCTTCCGGGCGAGCAACCCCTGGGCACTGAAAAACATCACCGAAAGGCTGCTGGAAGCTGTCAGCAGAGACCTGTGGGAAAACCCAGATCCTGAAACCCTGCAGCGCCTCAAAAACACCTTGCAAAACAGCGAAACCTGGCTTGAGGAGGTGCAGGAATGAAGGTCCTCTACCCCTTCACCGCCATTGTGGGCCAGCAGGACATGAAACTCGCCCTGCTCCTGAATGCCATTGATCCCTCACTCGGAGGGGTGCTCCTCAGGGGAGACAAAGGAAGTGCCAAGAGCACCGCCGCGAGGGCACTGGCAACACTGCTGGGTGAGGTGCCTTTCATCAACCTGCCTCTGGGCGTGACCGAGGACCGCTTGCTGGGGGGTCTGGATCTGGAACAAACCCTGAAAGGTCACCCTGCCCTGAAACCTGGACTGCTGCAACAGGCCCACGGGGGAGTTCTGTACGTGGATGAGGTGAACCTGCTGCCAGATTTTGCAGTGGACGCCCTGCTGGACGTTGCAGCCTCTGGCACAGGCCATGTGGAACGAGAAGGCTTCAGTGTCACGTACCCGGCCAGGTTTGTCCTGATTGGCAGCATGAACCTGGAAGAAGGGGAGTTGCGGCCCCAGTTGCTGGACCGTTTTGCTCTCTCGGTGGAGGTGAAAGCCCCACTTGATCCAGCAGAAAGACAGACAATTCTGCGTTCCCGGCTGGCTTTCGAGCAGGACCCTCAGGCTTTTGTTGGGGTACAGCAAGAAGCGCAAAGTCAGCTCTCACAGCAGATTCTGTCTGCAAGGGTGCGGTTGAAAGACCTCCAGACGCCAGAAGGCCTGTTGCACCGCATTTCTGAAGTGGTGTGCCAGCATCAGGTGACCTCCCTGCGGGCAGACCTGGCCCTGCTGAAAGCCTGCAGGGCCCACGCCGCATGGCATGGACGCACCGAAGTGGGGGTAGAGGACGTGGAGCAGGTGATGCATCTGGTGCTCAATCACCGCAGCCACCAGAAACTTCCCCCTCCCCCCCAGCAACCTCAGCAACCCCAACAGGAACAGGAGAAGCAGGAACGTTCTGTCCCTGAGCAGGTGTTTGAGCCCGAGAAAAACACCAGGGTCAGGTGGGATCTGGAGCCCTCCAGAGGCCCTTCTGCTGTGCAAAAACGAACCCAGATCCAGGCTGTGAGAACCGACCACCCTGAACGCCTGCACCTGCGCAGCACCCTCACCCATGCCGTGACCCGCACCGGGACCCTGCAACCCTCCCGGGAAGACCTGCATGAGGCCAGACCCACTGTGCGCCCCGCCCAGCGCCTGATTTTTGTGGTGGATGCCAGTGGTTCTCTGGGCGCACAGGCCCGCATGGCTGCTGTAAAAGGGGCCTTGCTGCAGGTGCTTGAAAAAAGCCAGGAGGAGGTGGCCCTTGTGACTTTTCGGGGCACCCAGGCACAGGTGGCTCTGAAACCCACCCGCGATCTGGAAGCTGCATGCAGGGTGCTGTCCTACCTGCCCACCGGAGGCCGCACGCCCCTCTTGCATGCCCTGCAAGTCAGTCAGGAACTGGTCACTGCGCAGAGCACCCTCGTCCTGATCACGGACGGCAAGGCCAATGTGGGGGCCTGGGAAGAAACCCTGCAGGCCGCTGCACGCATTTCGTGCCCCGTGCTGGTCCTCGGCACCGATCCGGCCACACGTGAACGCACCCTCGAACTGGCCCGGGTGATGCACGGCAAACACCAGTTGCTCCCTGAAACCAGCACCGAAAGGCTGCTGGAACACCTGCCTCTGGGTGCTGCCCGTTGATACCAGATCCCATTTTCTGCCTTTTGAAAGGACTTCCATGAACTTCAAAGAACCTTATGTGCCCACTGTTGTTGGGCTGCACCTGCTGGGTCTGGCCCTGCTGGTCTTCGGTGCGCTGGAACATCCCCTGATGTGGGGCCTGGGGCTGGCGGTGTATGGTCTGGGCCTGCGTCACGCCTGGGATGCAGACCACATTGCTGTCATTGACAACAGCAGCCGCAAATTCCTGCAGGAAAACAAGAATGCCCGTGCGGTGGGCTTTTACTTCGCTGCCGGACACGCTCTGGTGGTGCTGCTGATGAGCATCGGGGCGGCATTGCTCGGACAGAACCTCACCGGAGAGCACAGTGCCCTCACCCTGGTGGGAAGCTGGGTGGCCCCTCTGGTGGGCGGGCTGTACCTGCTGTTGCTGGCCCTGGTGAACCTGCGTTCCTGCCTGCAGATCATGAAAGGTCAGCACACGCATGGTGGGCTGCTGGCCCGAGTTCTGCTGCCCCTCAACCGCATGGTCCGTGAACCCTGGCACCTCCTGCCGGTGGGTTTCCTGATGGGACTGGGCATGGAGACCGCCTCCGAAGTGACCTTGCTGGCCTTCTCGGGTTCTGCTGCACAGCAGGGGGTGAACTGGTCGGCCATTCTGTCTTTGCCCCTGCTGTTTGCTGCAGGCATGACCCTGATGGACACCCTGGATGGCCTCCTGATGACCCGCGCCTACCAGCAGACCCTGGTCCAGGGGGCAACCCGCAAAAAGTACAACCTGCTGCTGACTGCAGTGTCTGGCAGCATTGCCCTGGTCATTGGACTCTGGACCGTGCTGGGCTGGGTTTCTGAGCATTACCATGCGCTTCCCTTCATTGACCGGGTGGATGTGTCCAGCCTGGGGTTCGTGCTTGCCGCTTTCGGTCTGGGCAGCCTGATCCTGCTGACGTTCAGACCAGACCGAAAGTTCTCGCAATAACAGCACGCCTGATGGTTGCAGCGGCCCACTCCGGGGCAGGCAAGACCACTGTGAGCAGCCTGATCTGTGCAGGACTGAATGCGCAGGGCCTCAGGGTGCAGCCCTTCAAACTGGGGCCAGACTACCTGGACCCCACCCACCTCGGCCATGCGGCCAGGGTGAAAGCCAGAAACCTGGACAGTTACCTGTTGCCTCCTGAACGCCTGAAGCAACTGTTTCATGCAGGTGCTGTACAGGCAGAGGTCAGTGTGCTGGAAGGGGTGATGGGCCTGTTTGACGGCAAAAGTCCTCTGTCGGATGAGCATTCCACAGCAGATCTGGCCCGCCTCCTCAAATGCCCGGTGGTGCTCGTGCTGGACGCTTCGGGGACAGCCAGAACCATTGCAGCCATTGCCCAGGGCCTCATGCAGTTTGCCCAGGACATGGACATCTGTGGTGTGATTCTCAACCGGGTGGGATCGGAGCGTCATGCTGAACTCTGCAAGATGGCCCTTTCCCAGCAGGGCATCCGCTGCTTTGGTCACCTGACCAGACAGCCTGAACTGCACCTTCCTGGCAGGCATCTGGGCCTGCTGGGCGCACAGGAACATGCCCTGTCACACGAGGTGCTTTTCCAGACCTGCAGCACCCTGGATCTGGAAGGTCTGCTGGAGGTGGCCCGGTCGGCGCTTCCTCTTGAGGTTCCCCCAGAAACCACCAAACCCATGGGACAGGTGCGTCTGGGCATCGCCCAGGACGAGGCCTTCAGCTTCTATTATCAGGATGCGCTGGATCTGCTGGAGCGGCTCGGGGCCACCCTCGTGCCGTTTTCTCCACTCAGGGACCCGGAGCTTCCCGTGTGCGATGGACTGCTGATCGGTGGGGGTTACCCCGAGGTGCATGCTGCAAAGCTCAGTGAAAATCAAAGCATGCAAGAAAGCATCCGCCAGTTCGCAGCACAGGGCCATCCTGTGGTGGCGGAATGCGGGGGATTGATGTACCTCTCAGAGCAGGTGACCACCAAAGAAGGTCAGGTGTTCGGGATGTGCGGGGTGGTGCCCTACCGGACCGCAATGACTGGCAAATTGACCCTGGGGTACCGGGAAGTCACCTTCCTGCAGGACACCCCACTGGGTCTGGCAGGCACGCAGGTGAGAGGACATGAGTTTCACCACTCCAGCCTGACCCATGAGGCTTTTCAGCCCGCTTACCGAACAGAACATGGACCCGAAGGATATGCCTGTGGAAATGTTCTGGCAAGCTATGTGCACCTGCATCATGCGGGTTTTCCAGCACTGGCCCGGCACTTTGTTCAGGCCCTGATGGAGAAATCATGTGTTCCCATGAACAGGTGAGGGATGTCCTGCTGATGTTTTCACC
Organism: Deinococcus cellulosilyticus NBRC 106333 = KACC 11606; assembly: GCF_007990775.1. NCBI lineage: Bacteria > Thermotogati > Deinococcota > Deinococci > Deinococcales > Deinococcaceae > Deinococcus > Deinococcus cellulosilyticus. Next base: position 131,461 of record NZ_BJXB01000004.1, read on the forward strand.
CGCAGGACATCCCTCACCCCTGTCTGGAGGTATGAATGTCTTGTCGGCATCTGGACGCACAGGACACGCCACCTTCACCGATTTCTCATTGGGCCCATATAAGGTCAGAAAAACCTCTGACCACCAGGAGACCATGAAACCCACCCTCTTTTTGATCGTGACCAGCCTGCTCCTCACGCAGGCCCTTGCCCAGCAGACCTACACCGTGAAGCAGGGAGACACCCTGAGCCGCATCAGCCAGAAACTCGGGGTGAGCCTTGAAGCCCTGCAGACGGTGAACCCGCAACTCAGCAGCCCACACAGCCTCAAGATGGGTCAGGTGCTGAAGCTGCCCACCAGAACCAGCCGCAGCAACACAGCAAAAGCCACGGTGAAAAAGGCCTCTTTTGACCAGCGCAGCTGGACCTGGCCTGCCCAGGGCAGGATGGTCAGCGGATTCGGGTACCGCAAGATGGTGGTGGCCGGCACCAACTGGCACCCGGCCATTGACATCATGGGCAAAACCGGAAGCCCCATTCTGGCCGCCCGTCCCGGGACCGTCACCGAGGCCAGATGGGACGCCACCGGATACGGTTACATGGTGCTGATTGACCACGGGGACGGCCTGAAGACCCGTTACAGCCACAACAGCAAACTGCTGGTCACTCCGGGACAGCAGGTGCAGCAGGGCCAGACCATCGCCCTGATGGGCCAGACCGGGTTTGCCACCGTGCCCCATCTGGATTTCCGGGTGTATGTGTCTGGCAAGGAAATCAACCCGATGACGCTGTACTGAAAAGAGCAGCAGGACGTTCCCAGGACGGGGCAGGACAAAAAGACCAGAAGCGAATGGCTTCTGGTCTTTTTGTGGAAGGGGTCAGGCCTGAGGGACCTTCTGCTGGAATTTCTCCCTGTGGTGTTCTGCGTAGTCCTGCAGTGAGTAAGGGGGTCTTCCGGTCAGTTCCTGCACGTGCGGGGTGGGGGCAGCGAGCCAGCCCTGGACCACAGCTCCGAAAATGAAGGCGAGGTTCCGGGCGTAGTCTTCGGGCATGCCCCTTTTGACCATGGTCTGCACGAATTCTTCAGGGGTGCTGGCCTCATAGCGGATGGTGCGACCTGCAACTTTTGTGAGGACCTGCGCCGCTTCTGCATAGCTGAGGCCTTCAGGGCCGGTGAGAATGAAGGCCCGGCCATCGAATGCACTGCTGGTGAGGGCTGCAGCGGCAGACCGGGCAATGTCGCGGGCATCGATGAAGGAGGTTCTGGCGTCTGCTGCGGGAAGACGGATCAGCCCTGCTTCGACATCCTGGGCCCAGTAGGTGTGAAAGTTGTCGGAGAACCAGTTGGGACGCAGAATCACGTACGGCAGCCCTGAACCCTCAAGGAGCAACTCCACCTTTCTGAGGGGGATGTTGTCGTCTGCCTCCACCCCGATGGCCGTTTGCAGGACGATCTTGATGCCACGCTGCTGGGCGGCTTTCAGGACCGGGGCGAGCAGGTCGTAAGCTTGCAGCACCCCTGCTGGAGCCACCGTGAACAGACGGTCCACCCCTTCGAGGGCAGCATCAAAGGTGGAGGGGTCGGAGAAGTCAAAGGCCACACGCTCAAGCCCGGTCAGGGCAGGAAGGGTTTCAGGGTGGCGGCTGGCGGCTTTCACCTGTTCGCCTTTTTCAAGCAGGATGCGGGTGAGGTGGTGGCCTACGGTGCCGGAACTTCCAAGGATCAGAATCTGGTGTGTCATGGTGGTGCCTCCTTTGTGCTTTAGATTCTATAGTGCAAACCAAAGACAGTCTATGCCAGAAAAGCTTGGTTTCTTTGCAGATCGTCTCAAAAGGTGTACCATCAGGACATGAAGACTGGTGTGGATGTCCTTTCAGACTGGGTGAGGGTGATGGAAACCCAGAGCACCCTCCTTGCCCGCAGCAGCATGAACCCAGGGTGGGGCATGCAGGTCCCGGCCACCCGCAGCATGGTGCTGCACCTCATTCAGGGAGGGAACTTCTGGCTGCACCTCCCAGACAGAGAAGCTTTTGAAGTGAAAGACGGAGACATCCTGCTGCTGACCCGGGGCAACGCCCACCTGCTCACAGGCGAAATAGACAGCAAAGCCCTCACCCTGGATGAATTTGTCAGACAGCCTGCCCCTGATCCTGCCCTCCCCCTGTCCACCCTGATCTGTGGGGAATTCCTGCCCGACATGAGGCTGGGAAAGCAGGTGGTGCAAGGGCTTCCAGAATGCATTCACCTGCACCATCATGACGTGGAACAGAACCCCCATCTGCTCCTCACCACCCAATTGTTGTGGATGGAGGTGGGCAGCCTCGGCGCAGGGAGCGAATTGCTGATCCATCACCTGTTTGACACGCTGTTTCTCTATGTGCTCAGGGCCCACATGGAGCAGTCCCAGACCCCTGGGTGGCTCACAGCCACCCGGGACCCCCAGGTGTCGCGGGCGCTCGGCAGCATGCATGCTGAACCCCATGCCCCCTGGACCGTGGAACAGCTGGCAGGAATTGCAGGACTGTCCAGAGCAGCATTTGCCCGGCGCTTCACTGAGGCGGTGGGACAGAGCCCTCTGGCTTACCTCACAGATTGGCGCATGCATCTGGCCGCCCGACTGCTGGACCGGGGCGAGGCTTCCATGTATCAGGTGGCAAGCCAGGTGGGGTACACCTCGGAGGCGGCTTTCAGCCGGGCTTTCAAGAAGCACCACGGCATTGCCCCGGCAGCATTTCGCAAAGGAAAAACGCCAGCCCTTGCAGCAGACTGAAGCGACTGAAACGGACCTGACCCAGGTCTTCTGGTCGCCTGATGAAAACCTGTGGATGCTGCCTCCCGTGGTGAGCTGAAGCCATTCAAAAGGTGTGATGAAAATGCCCTTTGCGGTCAAAAGTGGATGAAGGTCAAGGTGTCCATGGATCGTCTTGATTGGGTTGACAGAAACCCTGCCACCCCTTACTCTGAAATCGGAGAAAGACGATATGATGAGCTGGAACACCCTCTCAGATCTGCTGAAAGCCCTCAGTGGCGAGACCCGCCAGAAAATCCTGCTGGAGCTTTTCAGGGACGGCAAGGAGCGCACCGTCAACCAGGTTGCAGAAGAGATGGGTCTTGGACAGAGCACGGCCAGCGAGCACCTCACCCAGATGAAACGGGCTGGAATTCTGGCCTCTCGACGGATGGGCAAGGAAGTGCTGTACCGTCCTGATCGGGAAATGTTGCTGTCTCAGCTGCAGGGTTTGATCCAGCTGGTGGAGGAGTGTTGCCCTCCAGAGCCGTGATTCCTGCTTCTCATATCGTCAAATCCCGAAACAACGAAAGGATAACATGCTCGACACCCTGATCATCGGCGCAGGACAGGCCGGACTCGCCACCGCCTACCACCTCAAAAAAACAGGCCTTGAATACCTGCTGCTGGAAGCTGCAGACAGACCTCAGGGCAGCTGGCCCACTTATTACCAGAGCCTGAAGTTGTTCTCCCCAGCCGGATTTTCTTCCCTCCCTGGTCTGCTTTTCCCGGGAGACAAAAGGCGCTGCCCCGGCCGGGATGAAGTCAGCCAGTACCTGCAGGATTACGCAAAGCACTTCCAGTTCCCCATCCAGACGGGAAGCAAGGTGGTGAGGGTGAAACCTGAGGACAACGGATTCCAGGTGCTCACCCGTGCAGGTGAAATCTTCCACTCCCGCAGCGTGGTGGTGGCCAGTGGACCTTTCAACCGCCCCCATGTTCCCTGGTTTCCAGGGCAGGAAAATTACACCGGGCACCTCCTGCACAGCAGCCAGTACCAGCATTCACAGCCGTTTGCAGGAAAGCGGGTGGTGGTGGTCGGTGCAGGAAATTCTGCAGTGCAGATTGCCTGTGAACTCGCTGAGCAGGCCACAGTGACCCTGGCAACCCGTGAGAGCATCCGCTTTGCCCCACAAAAACTGCTGGGTCTGGATTTCCACCATTACCTGTCCCTGATTGATCGCCTGCCTCTGGGGCACCTGCTGCCTCTGGGGAACAGCAGTCTGGTTTTTGACACAGGAAAATACCGGCAAGCCCTTGAAGCAGGCAGGCCCGATCAGCGTCCGGTGTTCCGGTCCTTCTCGTCCAGCGGGGTGCACTGGGCAGATGGCCACACCGAACAGATCGATGCCGTCATTTTTGCCACCGGATTCCATCCGAACCTGCCCTTTCTGAAAGGCACTGCAGCACTGGATTCCAATGGTTTTCCCATCCAGAAGCATGGGGTGAGCCTGAGTGTTCCCGGCCTGTATTTTGTGGGGCTGTCCGGTCAGCGCACCCTGGCTTCGGCGAGTTTGCGCGGGGTGGGACGGGATGCACAGGCAGTGGTCAGGTCACTTCTGCGTGGGCTGCACCTGTCAGTTGCAGTCTGTTCTGATATGGATCAAAGGGATTTTGCAACTTGTTCTGATATGGACCAGGGTGCAGTAAGCTGAAACATGACCCCCCAGAAGTACGCCCGAGCCACCCACGCCCTGGAGCACCTCCTCCCGTACTTCCGGGAACGGGCCAACAGTGGTATCCCCGTCGAACATGAAATTGAGCAAAGCCGCAAAGCACACATCTCCATCCCCACCTTGCGCCGCTACTACCGCATGTTCCTGGACCTCGGAGGAGACCAACATGCGGTGAGCACCCAGGACTTCTTGGAACGCCGCAAGAAACAACTGCGAAAACACACCCTCCGTCCAGAAGTCGAACAGCTCATGCAGGCCCTGATCGACCGGCACTGGCTGATCCCCAGCGGCAGCCCCACCTTCCGCCCGTACACCCTGCAGGCCCTGCTGGACCTCATCCACGACCACTGCCGTGAACAAGGCCTGGAGAAGCCCAGCTACAACACCCTCAAAAACCGCTTGAATGCCCGTGAACAACAGGACCCTCAAAGGTACGCCCGCCTCCGGGAAGGGGAAGAAATCGCCAGGGGACGAGAGCCCCGACTGGGTGTGAGCCCACAACGGCATTTCGGTGAACGCATCCAGATGGATGGCACCCTGCTGGACTTCTTCGTGAAAGACGGCAAACTGCAGGTCAAACGGAGCAAAAACAAAAAACCACAGGCCCAATCCGTGCACACCCGCTTCTGGATCACCGTCGCGGTGGACGAAGGCACCTCCCTGTTCCTGAATTTCAGCCTCACCAGCCACACCAAATCCGCCCATGAATCCCTGAGAACCCTAAAGGGCATCTTGCTGGACCAGCAAGAACACCACCAGGCCCTGGGGGTGGAAAACACCCTCCCCCCACTGGGTGTCCCGAGGGAACTCTTCACGGACCGGGGCAGTGAATTCTTGAACCACTCTCTGGAAAGGTTCTGTGCCCAGTACGGGGTGCACTTCCAGGCCATCCCGTCCAGCCCTCACCTCAGGGGTCGCATTGAGCGCCTGATCGGCCTGATCAACGAAGCCCTCCGGCACCTCCCCGGCTCCACCCTGGGCAGGCACCGGGCGAGGGGCATAACCGGACGGGATTACGTCTTTTTTGGTGCAAAAGACCTGGAACGCTACCTCACAGGGTATTTGCTCGACCGCATCAATGTGCAGGTGAAGAGGGGAGAAATCCTCAGCCGCCTGCAAAACGCCTGGGTGCAGGTGAACGAAGGCAAAAGCCAGTTCAAACCCCTGCCCAGAGAAGACCACAGTAAGGTCCAAAAAATGCTGAGGCCCAGCTTCACACGCACCCTGCAAAGGGGCGGATTGCAATGGCAGAAGCGCCATTACGTGTCCTTCCATCCGGACTTCCTGAACCTGGTGCGCCGACGAAAAGCCCTCGGGGAGGTCACGGTGCTCTTTGACCCCCACAACATCCAGACGGTGTGGCTCATTCACCCCGAAACAGGGGACGTGCTGGAACTCTTCTGCAAGGACCTCCCCAGACCCACCAGCATCTGGTCGTGGGAGGAAGCCAAGAAGCAACTGGGGCTGGAACTGAAACCGGCCCGCAGCGCCCACCAAATTTATCAAAAAGTCCTGCAGATGCGGGATGGGGACAGGTTGGAGGAACAACCCCATGCAGGGCCACCATCCGAAAAACCTCTGGAATGTCCGGTCTCAGGGTGGCCCAGGTTTGCCATAGAGCAAGCACCTCCAGAGCCGGGCAGGAGGGGACATTGAACTTCACCCGTGAAGACCTGATCCGCTCCCGGGAGTCCGCCTGGTTCCTGATCCCAGAACGGGAAAAGTTGCTGGAGCGCCTCTCGTTTCTGGTCACTGACCCTCCCAGGCACCGGGAACGCAGCCTGAGCCTGCTGGGCCCAGCCAACTCCGGGAAGAGCCGCCTCATCACCCAGTTCATGAAACTGCACCCACCCGTGTTTGGGGAGGAATTGGACCAAAAACCCATCTTGCTGCTGCGCATGTCCTCACTTCGCAACACCTCCCAACTGGTGGACCGACTGCTGGCCCTGCTCACCCCCGTGCACATCAATGGAAACGAGGATGCCCGCACCGAGCATTTGCTGAACCTCCTGGAAGTGGTCGGCACCAAAGCGATTGTGCTGGATGAATTCCACGATGTGCTCAGTGTGGGCAGTCAGACCCGCCACCACATGCTCACCAAAATCAAAGACCTCAACAACGCAGGGCTGCGCATCATTCCGGTGGGCACCGACCGCATGGTGGACGCGCTTTCCATCAACCCGGAGCTCTCCACCCGCTTCACGACCTGCACCCTGGAAGCCCTGTCCTTTACGGACAGTCTGGGTGTGGCCGGGGCGTTTTTCACCCACCTTGGTCTTGAGGACTGGAAGGCAACCTACCAGAGGTCCGCGGAGATGGTGTACGTGCGCACCTCAGGCATCATTGGCAACCAACTGGACGTGCTCGAGGAAGTGGTGTTGACCGTGACAGCTCTGGACGGTCGGGTGACCGGCAAGCGGTACCAGGATGCCCTGGACCTGCTGAGGTTTTGAAGGCATGCACAATCGGGGAGGGTCCGTTGCCTGGGCACTGTGGAGGGGTGACAAGCGCACCACACAAAAAGTCCTGTCCCGAGAACATGTTCTGTAATGTGATGTTTGAGCAAAACCATGATATGGGTCACTGGAGTCCACTGACGCGTTTGGCTTGACTCAGCATGAACTGAAGTGACGGCCGAATGCCAGTTCAGTCTCCACAGTCAGGAGGGACGTTGTGTTCAGGGTCCCTCCTGACAGACTGGTGATGCTTCATTGCAAGGCGAAATCAGTGCGAATCGGAAATCAACTGAGGCTGTTGATTGGGGAGGCTGTTGCAGTTGAATGTCCGCCGTGCTGTTGGCAGCCACATTCACGCATTCCCCAGATGAACGGAAGGCAAACGTCCATTTCCCACCGGCCACTTGGTGGCTTTCACAATCTGGTTGCCTGCTGTGGGGTCGCTTGCACAGGCGTGAACCTCCTGTCGAGTTGGGTTACTGGAAGGTCATTTCAGCAAAGGACACCCGCAGCACCACTGGCCTGGGAACAGCGCTCTGAAAACACAGGACATCCAGAGGCATGGAACCCACAGGTGCACCTGTCAAGCAGGTGTCCTTCATGTTCAACGGGGTTGAAGCTGAAGAAACCTCAACCTTGTTGCCTGAAGTTTTTTCAAGGGTGACCTGGTGTGTGCTTCAAAGCACCATGGCTTCCACTGAGAACTCCCCTTTGCAAGGGCCTGCCCAGCGCTGGGGTTGTGTTGCTCAGCTTTTGCTCAGGAACCGCAAAGCGTTCATCAAGGTTCATGGCCTATGGTGCCGGCATGGACCTCCAACTTCACCCCCACCGCACCCTCCAACTGGCCCTCATCCCGCAGGAGCACCCTTCATGCAGGTCTTGATTCTCAACCCGAACGTGGGTGGGAACGCCCCGGTGGTGCGCCTGTGGGCGGTGCACCTCGCCCGGCAGGGCCACCAGGTGCACCTGGTCACCAACCACCACCCCAACCCCCATCAATTGCCTGTGGACGTGCGGGAGAACCTGCACCTGCACCCCCTGGAGGTGGATGAGGACCACGGGGCAGGAAACCCGGCGCTTTCGTTTTCCACCCTGCACCAGGTGGCCACCCTCACCCTGGAGCATGACGTTCAGGTGGTGCACACCCATGACGTGCTGCTCTCCACCCAGGCGGCGGTGCAGGCCCGGAAACTCACCGGGCAAGCCCACCCGGTGGTGGTGACGGTGCACGGCTCTGAACCCCAGCTCATGGACCCCAGGCACCTGCCAGTGGTTCGGGATGTGCTGGGGATGGCCGATCATGTGACGGCCCGTTCCCGCTTCCTGGCTTGCACGCTGGCACAGCATGTGGGGCGCACAGCGCAGGTGACCCCATCGTGGGTGGACCTCCAGCGCTTCACCCCTCAGGCATTGCCCCCGGAAGAGCCGGTCACCCTGCTGCACTTTGCGGGGGTGTCCAGCAAAGCCCGCTCCGTGGACGCCTTGCTGGTGTTGCAGAGGGTGCTGGAGCAGCGGAGTGCGATCCTCAGGATGGTGGGTCAGCCAGCAGCTTTGCAGCTTTGCGAGGACCTCGCCCGGAGCCTTGGGGTGCTCCCGCAGGTGAATCTGGTGCACGGCACCCAACTGCAGGAGCGTCACTTTCAGGGGGTGCACCTGCAACTGCTCACCCGTGAAGGCGAAGCGCACGGTCAGTACCTGCTGGACGGCCTGGCCTGTGGGGTGCCTGCGGTGGCTTCCCGTTCCGGGGCCCACCTGGAGGTGTTGCATCACGGTCAGGGTGGGGTGCTGGTGCCCACCGGTGACGTGCAGCAGATGGCGGGTGCCGTCCTGAACCTCATGGAGGACCGACGGACCTACCAGCAGCTGCGGGCCCAGGCGGTGCAGCGCAGTTTGCATTACGCCGAGGACCGCCTGGGCTTCCTGTACCGCCGGTTGCTGTACCACCTGCCTCACTTGGACCACCCGGCAGCCCCGGAGTCCCCCCGTGCTCCGTTGCCGTGGATGAAATGAGAGACCTCCGGTGAATCCGCAACGCATCCGTTCACGCAGCCGCTTTCTGGTGGCGGTCAGCATCCTCTTGTTCACCCCTTTGCTGTACCGCTATGCACAACTGGAATTCCACCTCCCCCACACCCCTGCCCTGAATGCCGCACCTTTGCGGGGGCGCCTGATCACCGAGGATGGCAGCGTCCTCGCCCAGAGCCTGACCCTCCCGGACGGCTCGCAGGACAGGCGGTACCCACAAGGGAGGCTTGCCGGGGCGTTGATCGGGGTGCTGGGCACCGACGAGGGCCTCTCCGGTCTCGAAAGGTCCCACCAGCAGGACCTGCAGGCCGGACGGGACGTGATCCTCACCCTGCAGCCGTGGATGCAGGCCTCCCTGGAAGCCCACCTGGACCGGCGTGCCCGGGCCCACCTCGGGGTGAGTGGGGCCGGGGTGATCCTGGAAACCCACACCGGCAAAATACTCGCGGCGGCCTCGTGGCCCCCTCTTGAGCCTGCCCGCTGGCGCGACCACCCCCGTGAACGCTGGAAGAACCGTCCCTTGGTGGATTCCCTGGAGCCCGGGAGTGTCATCAAGGCCCTCACGGTGGCGTCCCTGCTGGATCAGGGCCTCACCCACCCGGAGGAACGGTTTGACACCCCCATGACCCGCCGGGTGGGACGGCACACCCTGCACGATGCGGTCTCACACCCCCCATCCCTCACCACCCGGGAGATTCTGAGGTACTCCAGCAACGTCGGCATGAGCCAGTTGATTGAGCGCGTCTCCTCCGAGCAGATGCACTGGTTTCTGCGGCAGGTGGGCTTCGGACAGGACACCCCCCTGGACGGGCTTTACGCCGAAGACGGGGTGCTGCACCCCTGGCAGAAGTGGAGCGACATCCAGAAAGCCAACATCAGCTTCGGGCAGGGTTTCACGGCCAACACCTTGCAGGTCGCTGCGGCCTTCAACGTGCTGGCCAACGATGGGCGTTACGTCCCCCCTCACCTGGTGACTGCAGAGCGGGTGTGGGACCACCGGCAGGTGATTTCCCCCCAGACCTCCCAGACCATGCGGGAGGTGCTGCGGCGGGTGGTGGAAGACGGCATCCAGAAGAACGCCGGCATCCACGGGTACGGCATTGCCGGGAAGAGCAGCACCGCGCAGGTGGTGGTGAACGGACGGTACTCCAGTGAGGTGTACAACAGCCTCTTCGCGGGTTTCTTCCCCAGCAACCACCCGAAGGTCACGGTGGTGGTGATGGTGCACGGGGCACAAAAAGACCATTACGGCTCCCAGCTGGCCGCCCCGATCTTCCGGGATGTGGCGGCGGACCTGATGTCCCAATGGGGCCTGCCCCCCGAGGCTCAGGAAGGGCAGGTGGCAGGAAGGTGAAAGGCTTCAGGTTCACCCTCCCTTCCCCTCAACCGGTGCCTGAGCCTCCTGCAAGCACCTGGGTGGAGCGGATCCAGGGGCATTATGGCAGCAAACTGCGCCCGGTGCCCCTCCCACAACTCCCCCTGGAAGAGGGCACCCGGCGGTTCCTGGAGCACCCTGGACTGCCCGCCCCGATGTTCGGCAATGGTCCTTTCGGGGTGTTCGTGTTGCACGACCCGTTCGTGCGCACCTTCAGACAACAGACGCTCCTGGTGCTCGGTCAGGTGTTCACCGGGGGGCAACTGGTGGTCCACCTGCAAGACGGGCACATCTCGGTGTTGAAACACAACACGTTGCTTTTCCTGAACACCCACCTGCAGCACTTCGTGGTGTTCCACCTGCTGTACGAGAGATTGCACGTTCACGCCCCCCTGGACGTGCGTGTGCCGTTCGAAGTGCAACTGCAGATCCGGGCAGAGCGCCTGGAAAGGCAGTTCTCGGAGGTGGACCGACCCGCCCTCACCGGCCAGCACGGCTGGCGCAGGTGCCTGCAGGGTGTGCTGGAGACCAGTGAGGAAGCCTGACAGTTGGGAGGTGCACACGCCAGGGGAAGCTTTTGACCTCAGAGGCAGCACCTGCAAGCAGAGCCCTGAAATGAACCTTTCATGCCGCAACGATTGTGACCTTTCGCTCAAAACACATTGGCGGTCAATGACCATAATGAACCTGATCCAAAGACAACTGGAAATCCCCTGAAGCGGACCTTTCCGGTTGCCCACAGGAGGCCCCATGGCCTTTTCTCCATCCCCAGCATCCTCTCCCCTTCCCGGGACCAGGACACCCTCCGACTACCAGAAGCCCCGCCTGCACAAAGCCGGACAGTGGCAGAACCTCACCTTGCAGGCCGGCTCTGTGGGAATCTGCAATCCCTACGTGGATCCGGATTGCTGATGAACACCCCACGCCTCTCCTCGATCCTGGCCCTGGGTGTGCTGCTCTCGGCTTGTGGCACCTCCGGCCTCCCTGAAAACCCCCAACGGTTTGAGGTCCTCGGCACCCTGGACCTCACGGTGGGTGAATCCACCCGGGTCTCCCCGCAGGACCTGACGGTGACCGGCATTCAATTGCGCGCAGTTCGCAGTTCCACCGTGGACTCGGGCGGGTACCGTTACATTTCCACCACGTACCAGGTCCGCAATGCCAGCCTTGCTGGCGAACCGAGCCCCACCAGCAAGACCAACGTCACGTTCGTGGCGGTGGACACCCAGAACACCCTCCTCAACACCGCGGTGCGCACCCTCAAGAAGGCCGACGGCACGGTCGCCAACCCCGCCCTGGCCCTGCAGGTGCTCCCATCCGGGCATCTCGCACCGGACGGGTCGGTCAGCGGCACCCAGAGCTTTCAGGCGTTCACCTTCAGTGAAACCAGCACCCTCAACGGACTCCCAACCAGCATCGAGAATGTGCTCCCCTACGGTTACGTGGTGGACCGTACGGGTGGAGGCCGCACCCTGGATGCCAACCCGGCCACGGGCGATTACCAGGGCACCGTGACGGTGTCGGTGAAGGTGCCCCTGCAGACCCCCATTGAGAACACCCCCACCAGTGTCACCCTCTCAATGATTTACGTGGAGGACAGTGTCACCCAGGTGACCGAGTCCCTGGAAGAACAACCCGACCCCACCCTCCTGAATTCCCGGGCCTCCACTGCCGGAGCGGAGCGCATCAACGTGCTGGCAGGCAGCACCTTCACCGGAAGCTACACCCGCACCCTCTGTTACGTTCCCACCGCAGGGGACGGCAGCAGCACCCTGGTGCATCAGGCGCCGATCGTGGGTGGCCGCATGGCGTGCTGTGCTGTGGACTTGCCCCGATCCTCTTTGCTGCAGGGGCAGGATTTGGCCTGAGCAGTTTCCTCGCCTGGGGCAAGAAATACGACCTGCTTCTGCTGGGCATCGGTGGCCTCATTGTCCTCTTCGCCCTGTGGTGGAGGTCCCGCCGGAACCGGATCTGAATCCAGCAAAGCTGCGATAACCAGCACATGCTGAAATCGATCTTGTTGTTCCTGCGGCAGGCCTCGCCGAGATAGGTGGCGGGTACCTGGTGTGGATTTGCATTCGGGAAGGCAGGCCCCTGTGGATCGGCATCCTCGGTGGCTTGATCCTGGTCCTCTACGGTATCCTTCCCACCCTGCAAGAGGGTTGGCAATGATTCGAGAGAAAGCCTATTTTTTTGGAGGAATTTTACGTCCCACAAAATGTTTTTTAGCCCATGAATTTGGGATGATGAAGCCTCGTGGTGTTTTGCCCTCTACAAGTGTTCTCTGCCTCTGTAGTGGCCACGGCTGAGGAACTCAACCTCCGCATTTCCTCTGTTTTGATCCCAGATGGCGTGCTGCTCCATGGAACCTCTGCCTTTTTGCCTCTTCAGGTCATGCATCCAATCGCCTTCATCAACCATCAGGCTGCGCGGCTTCAAAGCCAGAGCCTTTCGTGCGCACCTGTAGAACTTCAGGTGAGGCCCACTTTCAGCACCGGGTCCAGTTGCAGGTGACGGACAGGCAAGGTGGGGTTGGCGATGCGTTCCATCAGCATCTCCGTGGCCATCCGACCCATGTCCTCCACGGCCTGGAACACACTGGCGAGGCCCAGATGGTGGGCGCGAAGTCCGTGGTCGTAACCCACCAGCCGCACGTCTTCCCCCAGGGTCAGGCCCCCCACCTGGGTCTCTTCGATGATGACACGAGTGAAGTCATCACACACAGCAAAAACGTTGATGGCTCCCTTCCTTTGTCCCAGCACTGCCTGGGCCGCCTGATGGATCTGGTCTTCATCAAAATTAGAGGACAGCACGTTCTCTGCAGGCAGGGGTGCTCCTGCCTCCCTGAAGGTGTCCAGGAATCCCTGCAGCCGTTCTTCAAAGACCCCGCTGTTGGGCACCCCTGCCTGTTCAGGTGAGGCCGCATAGCGGATCACAAAAGTCTCGGTTGGACGCTCCAACAGGTGCCGGGCGGCCAGTTTCCCTGCCAGTGCATTGTTGAGGGTGACGCTGTCAAAGTGCCTGGAGTGTACTTCCAGCACCACGGTGGGCAGCCCCTGAATGGTCAGGAGGTTGTCGTACAGTTGCTCCGGATCCAGGGAAGCCAGGATCAACCCGTCGGTCTGATAAGGGAGCGCACTGGGGTTCTGGTAGCGGGTCAGGCGACGCTCGGAGAGCAGTGGGTACACCCCGGCATCGTAATCGTGCTCCTCCAGGGTTTCATCGATGCTGTTGATCAGCCGGATGTAGAAATCGTTGCCTGAGGAGGGCAGAATCACACTGACCGATTGGGTTTTGCCGGTCCGGAAACTGCGCGCAGCCCGGTCAGGGATGAAGCCGAGTTCCTCAATCGTCTGCAAAATGCGGGCGCGTGTTTCTGGTTTGATTTCAGGGTGGTTGTTGATGGCCCGGGAGACTGTGCTGGGGTGCAACCCGGCATGCCTGGCGACATCCTTGATGGTGATTTTGGTCATGCTGCTTTCATACTAAAGGATGGGCAACCCGTGGGCTTTCAGGGGGCCTGGTTTTCCATCTCTGGCTGGAAGAGGTGGATGAACCCCCACATGGAACACTTTGTTTTGCCGCCCTGGCGTGTGGGGGATGATTTGATACCTGAAAAGAGCACCAGCACTTTCCAGTTTGAGCTGTTGTGCTTCCACATGGATTTTTCAAGTTCCAGCAGGAAACGCTGTTCAGCATTGTACAGGGCTTGCTTCGCACAGCCAGCCTTGTCAGAGCAAGGCTGGCCTGAACCGTTTAAAGGGAGAAGGGAAGACTTCACAGCCTGCGGTGGGCGGTCGGCCTGGGTTCCTCCATTTGAGGATGTTTCCTGACCACAGGTGAGTGGGTAGGCCTTGCTGATCGGCCTGGATGGCGGAGAAGTACTGTTTTGCACGTTCTCCTGCTTTGATGGTCTCACCTCGGCAGTGCGACTTTGCCAGGATGTGGGGCACCTCACTTCTGGATGGATTTCAAAGATTGAAATTTCCTTGAGAACAGGCCCATGCTGTCAAGGACGCTCCTCGAGATCTTGCTGGAACATCTGAATGACACCCTGGTGTTTGGTCCAGATGCTTCAGGACATCCGGCAACAGTGGGCTGGCATGTTATATTGCATGGGATGCAATGACCGAGCACCCTTCTTCCCGCAAACGCCCCTACCACCACGGTGACCTCCGCAATGCCCTGTTTCAAATCAGCATGGACCTGCTCACAACCGAGGGTCTGGCTGCCTTTGGCCTGCGGGAAGTGGCCCGCCGTGCCGGTGTGAGCATCAGTGCCATCTACCGGCATTTTCCAGACCGGGAGGCGTTGCTGGCCGAACTGGCTGCGGAGGGCTTTCGCATGTTGATCCGGGCCCATGCCGAGTCCGGTGAGCTGGAGGAGCCGGACGCTGTGAAGGCCATTGAACAGAGTGGTCTGGTGTACCTGCAGTTTGCAGACCAGCATCCCCATTTGCTGAAGGTAATGTTCGGGGAGGTACTGGCCCGGCACCAGTCGTTTCCCCAGGTGGCGCAGCTGTCCATGGAGGCTTTTGCTCAGCTGGAAACTCTGATCCTCAGGGGACAGCAGCAGGGGGTGTTCCGGGACGGTCCGGTGGGTGAGAAGGCTTTGATGTGCTGGGGCATGGTGCATGGGATGGCCCAGATTCGCATGGAGGGCATTGTGCTGCCCGGGGTGGAACGGTCTTCGCTTGAGGACCTGGCCCGCATGGTCTCTGACCAGCTGGTCGAGGGTTTGTGAGGCTTCAACCCTTGCAACGCATGTCTAAATGTTTGCACTGATCACAATGTTGTCAGTGATCTGTTTTTCTGCTACATTGACCTCAGCCAGGCAAGTGGTCCGAGAAGGACCATCCAGGACACATTTCCATGCCTGGCGGAAGAGGCCCCATGAAAAAGTGGATCACATTGACCCTGCTTGCACTGTCCACCGTGCACGCCCAGACGCTGCAGACCCTCAACCAGACCATCACCACCTACGGTCAGATCTGGCAGGAAAGCGTTCCGGAAAAAAGACTTCCCCTGATGGAAAAAGTGCTCTCTGCAGACTTTGACTACGTGGACGATTACGGTCAGTCTGTGGGCCACCAGGGCCTGAGTGACATCATCACCGGCATGCACAATTCCTACCCGGGTTTCACGGTGGAATTTGGCCCGGTGGCCCGGCACCACAATGTGGCCCGCATGGCCTGGGCCATCTACCGCAAAGACAAATCGCTGCTGGTCAAGGGCTTTGATGTGGTGCGGTTCAATGAAGCAGGTCAGCTCACCTCCCTGGTCGGTTTTGTGGGGAATTTCAGCACCGATGCCCTGGATTGACAGGTGTGTTGACCGGTTCACCTTTCCTGCAAAACAAGTGGGCCCCTGACCCACCAGCCCTTCCAGATGGAAGCGCTACCAGTTGTCAGGCCACACCAACCCTGCCTTTTTCTGCATTTCAGAGGACCTCCATGTGATTTCTTTTAAACCCACCCTGCTGACCCTCCTGCTGATCGGCTGCGCCCAGGCCCAGCACCTCCCCAGGCCCCCCTTGACTGAAGCCGTGCAAAACAGCTGGTACGCCAACACCACCTTCTACCAGGTTTTTGTGCGGTCTTTTCAGGACAGTGATGGAGACGGTATCGGAGACCTGAGAGGTGTTGCCTCCCGGCTGGAGTACCTCAAAAACCTGGGGGTGGGGGCCATCTGGCTGATGCCCATTTACCCCAGCCCCTCCTACCACGGTTACGATGTCACCGACCACCAGAACATCCAGCCGGAGTACGGCACCCTGCAGGACTTCAAAACCCTGCTGGAGGAAGCCCACAAACACAACATCAAAGTGATCCTGGACTGGATTCCCAACCACACCAGCGACCAGCACCCCTGGTTCAAAGACGCCCGCAGGCCTGGCTCCAGCAAAAGGGACTGGTATGTCTGGAAAACCACCAACCCCGGCTGGGGAAGGCCCTGGGACAACCAGGGGCAGACCTGGCACAAAAGCGGAGACCAGTTCTATTACGGGGTGTTCTGGGGTGGAATGCCCGACCTCAACTGGAAAAATCCCCAGGTCAAATCGGCCATGGATCAGGCGGCCCAATTCTGGCTGGATCTGGGGGTGGATGGTTTCCGTGTGGACGCCTCCCGCTACATCCTGGAAGGCGAAACCGACAACCGTCCAGACAGCGCTGAGACCCTGAACTGGACCCGGGAATTCACCCAGATGGTCAAAGCCCACGGCCCTGACAAGATGGTGGTCACCGAAGCCTGGATCGAGACCCCCACCGTGGCAAAGTACTTTGTGGATGGTCAGGGACAGGACCTGGGCTTTGATTTTGACCTGCAAACGGCCCTGGTCACAGGCATCCAGACGGCAAATGCCACCCCCATTCTTGAGACCCTGGATGGGGTGACCCGCCACTATCCAGAAGGGGCCGTGGACGGAATTTTTGTCAGCAACCACGACCTCGGAAGGCCCAACTTCACCCCAGGGCAGTGGCGGGTGGCGGCAAGCCTGCTCCTCACCCTCCCGGGCACCCCCTTTCTGTACTACGGGCAAGAAATTGGCATGCCCAACGGAACTGGACCCTCGGACGAGCAAAAGCGTACCCCTATGCGCTGGACCTTTGAGAGGCGGACCGGTTTCAGCACAGCTGCCCCCTGGCAACCTTTCAGCACCCAGGATCCCCTGATCTCGGTGCAGTCCCAGCAGGAAGAGCCCACTTCGCTCCTGAAACACCACCAGACCCTGCTGCACATCCGCCAGCAGCATGGGGCCCTTCGCACGGGAGGCTACCTGCCCCTCGCTGCCCCTGACGGGGTGATCGGCTTCATCCGCCAGCTGGGAAAAGAGCGTGTGCTGGTGGTGGTCAACTTGCAAGACACCGGGCAACAGGTGCAGTTGGACCTGGGTTCCGTTTCAGCAGGGGTGGACACCGCACAATCCCTGCTGGGCTCCCTGGAAGTGAAAGCAGGAAAAGCCGTGGGAACCATTCCTGCCCAGGGCCTGGCTTTGCTGTTGCTGAACTCCCCATGACCGGGTGAAACAGGTGACGGGTTCTTCACGGTCAGAGCTTTTGACTGAAACACAACTGTCTTAAGCAATGGGCTTGTCAAAAGAAACCGTTGTCAGCAATCTGCGATTCATGCTTGTCATTTGGGGCAACAGATCGCTGTGCAGGACCCATCATCATGGACCATCCAGGGAAACAAAGCTTCACATGATAAACATGAAGAGAGAAAAGCCCTTTGCCACTTTCCGAGAACGATTGTGCAATCGTTCTCGGAAAGTCATTGACATCAGAAGTCCAGTCGACTTTAATCAGAACAGCCAAAAGAAAACCCCTGTGCCCGGTAGTGAACTGCCACTGGGCACCTGGAATCACACCCTGAAAGGAACCTCTGGACGCCACCCCAACCCCCCGTGCGTTTGTTCGTCACATCAGGCATTCTGTGGCCCGGTGTGACATGAAGGCGATTTACACTTGCACCTCCTCCACTGCTCAGGAGGCCACATGTACCCTCATCCATACCCCTCTGGTTCACCCTTTTTCCTTCCTGACCCCTTGCCTCAAAGCCACCAACCACCCGTCTCGTGCCCAATGCACCCATCTCCGGGCCTGACAGAGCAAAAACTTCCTGATTCAAATCCCCAGGGGAACCCTGGGAGTGGTGTTGCGTAAGGTACAGGACCACCTGCAGATCATGGAAGTGCGACCCGACGTCGGAGGGTGGCTTTTGCTGTCCAGCCTGCGAAAATTCCCTTCGCTGGAGGCTTTTAAAACCCTTCCCTCAGAACAAGGCCCCCCTCTCGAACCAGGCACACTGGTGACCACACCAGAAGGCAAAACCGGGGTGGTGGGAGGCACCTGCGAGGGTGGCTTTCAGGTGCTGGAGGTGGATTTCACCCGTGAACACTGGATGCCAGCTCACCTCGTCCCTTCAACTTCCCCACGTCCCCTGCTCTCTTGCCCTGAAACCTGAATTGGCCTCTGGACCTTCTCACACCTGCGCCATCCAGCATCCCACAGGCACATCTCAACTTTTTGGAGTCCCACATGAAAAAAACCTTCTGGCTTTCCCTCTCCCTTCTGCTCAGTGGTGCTTTTGCCCAGGGTACAGACCCCCAACCCCGCCTGTCTCAGCTCATCGACACCCTCCATGACACCCAGGCGTTCATGGGCACCGTGATCATCACCCAGAAAGGCAAAACCACCTTTGAAAAATCGGTCGGTCTGGCCAACCTGGAAAAATCCATCCCCAACACCTCAGACACCGTTTACCGGGTGGCTTCCATCACCAAAAGCTTTGTGGGGGTCGCGGTGCTCAAACTGCAAGAGGAGGGCAAGCTCAAAGTCACCGATCCCCTCAGCAAGTACCTGCCCGATTACCCAAATGGAGAAAACATCACCTTGCATCACCTGATCACCCACACGTCGGGCATCTTCAACTATTTTGAACGGACCGACCTTGCCAGCCTGCGCAAAGAAAGGCCCAGCCTGGAGGAGTTCACCAAGAAGTTTGCAAATGAACCGGTCAATTTTGCACCAGGTGCCATGTACCGTTACAACAACTCGGGGTACATCCTGCTGGGCCGGGTGATCGAAAAGGCTTCCGGGATGCCCTTTGAAACCTACATGCAGCAACACGTGCTTGCTCCCATGGGCTTCGAGAAAACCCGGTTTTACAAGGATGACCAGGTGGTGGCGGGCCGTGCTGAAGGCTACACCCCCTCAGGGGAGGGCTTTGAAAAAGCAGACCTGTTCAATTACGAAGTGGTGCATGCTGCAGGCGGCCTGTCCGCCACCCCCCGGGAACTGGTCCAGTGGCTTCCAGGCATCCTCAGTGGCAAACTGCTCTCCCCGGAATCTGTTCAGGCGTTCATGGCTCCCCATGTGGTCCTGCCTGGAGCCCACTACGGGTATGGGGTGGTGGTGGCCAAACTCCTGGGCAAAGATCACCTGAACCACTCGGGTGAACTCCCCGGAGGCAGTTCATTCATGGCTTATTTTCCAGAAGAGCAAATCAGTGTGGTGATGCTCTCCAACGTGACCCGCCATGACCTGCCTGCACTGTTCACCCGGGTTTACCTGGCCTACAACCGCAACCCGTGACTGTGCTTCCCTCTGCTCAGGCAGCAGTAGACCATCCCACTCCGGGACCTGACAGGACTTTGATTTCAGGCCACTGTGCAGGGTCTGCAGGCCTCGTGGCTTTCTCCCTGTCGGATGTTTTGCCACCCGAAGCATCCTGCCTGTCAGCCCAGTCTTGCAAGCACACCTCAACTTTTTGGAGCCGCACATGAAAAAAACCCTCTGCATGTCTTTGACCGTGGTTCTGACGGTTGCTTGCGCCCAGGGCATGGACCCCCAGGCCCGCCTCTCTCAGCTCGTGGACATCTTCCATGACACCCAGGCGTTCATGGGCACCGTGATCATCACCCAGAAAGGCAAAATCACCTTTGAGAAATCGGTCGGTCTGGCAGATGTGAACCGGTCCCTTCCCAACACCTCGGACACCGTCTACCGGGTGGCCTCCATCACCAAAAGCTTCACGGCTGTGGCCGTACTCAAACTGCAAGAAGAGGGCAAACTCAAAGTCACCGATCCCCTCAGCACGTACCTGCCCGATTATCCCAACGGACAAAACATCACCCTGCACCACCTGCTCACCCACACCTCCGGGGTCTTCAATTTCACCGAGCGGGCAAACCTGCTGAGCTTTTCCGGGACCAGACCCAGCCTGGCGGAACTCACACGGACTTTTGACCAGGAGCCTGTGTATTTCAAGCCAGGCGAAGGGTTTCATTACAGCAACTCGGGGTACATCCTGCTGGGCCGGGTGATCGAAGTGGCTTCTGGCATGCCTTATGAGACGTACCTGCAGCAAAAGGTGCTCTCACCCCTGGGATGGAAAGCTTCCGGTTTCCACCGGGATGATGTGGTGGTGCCAGCCCGGGCAGAAGGCCATCAGCCTTCAGGGGAAGGCTTTGAAAAGGCGAACCTGTTCACCTATGAGGTGACCCATGCTGCAGGCGGGTTGTCTGCCACCCCCCGGGAACTGGCCCAGTGGCTTCCCGGCATCCTCAGTGGCAAACTGCTGGCCCCGGAATCCGTCCAGAGGTTCACCTCCCCTGTGTTCACCGATCCCCGGGGCAATCCTTATGCTTACGGTGTGACGGTGGGCAAGTTGCTGGGCAAAACGTATGTGGGTCATGGTGGGGCATTGCCGGGCTACACGTCATTCATGGCTTACTTTCCGGATGAGCAGTTGGGGGTGGTCTTGCTCTCGAACGTCACTGGACGGAATGTGGAGGGCATGCTCAGTCGCCTTTACCTCGCTTACCATCAACAACATTAACCCTGATCGACCAGGAAGCACCTTCAGCGGGTCTGCACCCGGGAAGCTGATCAAGTCCAACCTGATGGTGGCCAACTGCCTGGTGTTTCACACGGTGTACCTGCTCACCAGACAGATCAGGGAACTGAAACGGACCGGAAAGCTGGCGCTGGAGGAGATGTTAAGGCATCTCAATCCTTACTGGATGGGGCTTCTGAACCGGTTTGGTCGGTATGACTGGGAGGTGAAGCGCATGCCAGATCCTGTGATGCTGGATCACAAAGGGTAATCAAGGAAAGAAGGTCTGGGAGAGTAAAATTTGATGAAAAAATAGGTTTTCTCACGAATCATTGCCTACCCTCTGCAACCTCAGGTGCTGGATTTCGGGCGGGTGTACGCCGCTTACGGTGGTCTGTTCATCGTGCTGTCCCTGTTGTGGGGCTGGATCGTGGAGGGTGAGTCCCCAGACGCACCCAGCATGGTGGGGGCTTTGATTGCCCTGATTGGCGCCGCCGTGATCATTTACTGGCCCAGAGCCGCCTGAGCCCGCCTGGATGAGGCTCTGCTGGAGATCCTGTGCCTCAAAACACCTTCTGGCTCAGCTTCTTCTGGCTTTGCACCACAACAGATCGTACACATCATTGTGTTTCTGAACCAGGTTGGGATTGAACAATGCCGCATACACCACAGCAGTGTTCCGGGTGAAAAGGTAATGCACCCTGGGACCGGCTGTACCCACAAACTTGACCTTCCAGCCTGCAGTTCTCAGGTGGGTGAACAGCTCACTATAAGCCTGTTGAGGCACACCGGATCTGGTGCTGTACCACATCAATTCCATGTCCTGGGTGCACAGAAAACCATCGGCTTTTGCGCTGTCCATCAAAATGCTGGCGGTGATCTTGTAGAAGGTGCTGTCTGGGTTGAGTTGACGGGCAGGCCGAATTTCGATGCTCAACACTTTGCTGGAGGTCACCTCAAGGTCCTCGTGGCTTTCCAGCACATGAACGGCCTGAGCAACGCCACTGGCCACCAGCCAGAAGACAACAACCCACCGAAAAGCACAGTCCATGCCCTCAGCATACCCTTTGCTGAAGGCATCAATTCAAAACCTGCCCGACCGCAGGGAGGTGGACCCAGAAATACACAAAGGAAAACCTGAAAGCATTGAGGGACACCGATTGGGGATGGTCCAGATCATCCATGATCAATTTGGGCATCCAGAAAGGCAAAAAAGGCAGGCCATAACTCAATGGCCAGAAGAGGGGTGGAAAGGCCCTTCGTCCCAGGGGGCCGGGGGGACCACCATCCACCATCATGCCCCAGGTCTCATCTGGAGTGACCCAGTGAAACGCCAGCAGGGTGAGGGTCAGGAAGGAGACCACCATCAAAACCAGGAGTGCAACACGCTGTTTGGTCGTTCCCCTGTTTCGTCCCGAGGTCCAGAACACCCACAGTGAAATGATTTCAAAAGACACCAGGAGCATGAAAATGGCTGTTCTCACTTGGACCCCTTCGCTTTCAGTGTAAAGGCCTGCTGCAAGACGACCTCGCCTTCCCATCAGGTGGCGATGAACCTCAGGTCGGCAACAGAAAATCCTTGATGGCCTGAACAAACCGAAGGGCCTCTTCCAGATCAGGAAAATGGGCGCTGTTCTCAAACACCACCCCCTTGCAGTTGGGGATGCTGGAAGCCAGCGTCAGGGTCTGGGCCACAGGAATGTTGCGGTCGTGCTTTCCCAGCAAGACGAGCGTGGGGCATGACAGTTCACCCAGTCGGTGGTGGATGGGATCAGGGGGGTGCTGCAGGAGGAAGTCATGCATTTCTCCGGTGTTCACCAGTCCACTTTCCTCCCAGAGTTGACGGTTGAGGGCGGCCACCTGAAGGTCCTCAAACAAAAAACGGTCGGCCACATCACCCTCGATCTGGCTCCAGATGAATTCCAGGGTGTCCCGGGCTGGTTGATGCAGCAGGAGGCTTTGCACTTCTGTTCTCAGGGCTGGAGGAAGAAGCGGCAGGAAACCGGAAATCTGGTGGGAGGCCACATCCATGCCAAACCACCAGGGGGCCTGCAGGATCAGGGTTTTCACCCGCTGGGGTCTGGTCAGGGCATAGGTGGTGGCCAGTCCACCCCCAAAGGAATTCCCGAACAGCGTGACTTCTGGCAGCTCCAGTTGCGTGAGCACCTCATCAAGGTCTGAAAGCAGGGCGGGGATGCTCCAGTCCCCGTTGGTGGGCCTCTGTGAACGGCCACAGCCCCGGGATTCCAGGTAGATCAGCTTTCTGAACTTTTCCAGCATTGGACCGGTGGTGTGCTCAAACACGAAGTGGTTGCCGCCCGGGCCGCCATGCAAAGCCAGAATGGGAGGGCCTTGCCCGGCGATTTTCACCCAGTGGGAGATGCCATTGACCTTCAGGTTCAGGGTGGGCATGGGTTGTGGACAGCATACCCTGCTCGTGACCTTCAGAAAAGTCATGGGACCCTGAGAGACTGTTTTGAGAGGCCAAAAAGAACCGCAGGGCTGTTCTGTGGTCCTCAGAGACCTCGAAAACACAATGTCAAATCCAGTGTGGCGTCGTTTGCTTCAGGTGCTCGGGGTCCAGTGCCCGTCCGGTGTGGAGGGTGGGGGTGATGCCTCTGGCCATCAGCAGGACCACGCCACCAATGAGACATCCGAGAATCAATCCAATTGCATGTCGGGTAGGTGGATGCCTGTGCGGTCTGTAGGGACCCGGATCGCCTGAAGCAGTTGCTGGTGATTTTGACCAGCAACGCCATCAAATACACACCGGATGGGGGTTCGGTGTCATTCCGCCTGAGGTCTCGGAACGGCAAGGCGGAGTTGTGCATTCGGGACACCGGGGTGGGCATTGCTGCTGAGGAGCTGGGAAGGGTGTTTGAGCGGCATTACCGGGCGAAACAAGAAGGCCTCACGGATCCAGGGGGGAGTGGGCTGGGGCTTTCCCTGGCGAAGTGGATTGTGGAGGAGCACAAAGGGGAGATCCTGCTGGAGAGCACGGTGGGGGTGGGAACTGAAGTGCGGGTGAGGTTGCCGTTGCTCATCAAGTGAAGGGCTGGAGCAACATCTGACTGAACAGCAAAAGTTTTCTGCCAAGGAAAAACAGGGAGCTGTTCTTAAGCGCCCACTTTGGAGCCTGGTTTTTTGCCACCAGGCTCCACCTGTGGTCTGGTGTTCTGGTGGTTCTCAGGCCAGATTCCCGAGAAAATTGTTCAGAGCAAGAAAAAAGGGGTGCATGATACCAGCTGACAGCAATGACACCTTAACCCCTCATACATTGGCAGAAACTTGACACCTCCCAGGGAGGCCACAAGCTTCTCATCCAAATGCCCCACGGTCTGCAACCCGTGGGGTGCGATGATTAAAAAATCAAAAGACGGCTCACCTTTCACTTCCAGAAGGCAGTGGGCCCCCACACTGGCAGGGAGATGCCCTGTGTTTTCATGGTCTAGCTAAAGGTTTCTGGGTCAACACGGTAGACCACCGAACCTGACCTCCACGTTGCTGCAGGGTGGCTCTGACAACATGGCAACCCAGGCTTCAGCCTCCGGGTCCCAGGTGAGGGTGCACCGATCGACATCCTCAAAAACCCTGTTGAGGTCACAGCAGCGAGAAGCATGGGGAGTTCAGGTGCACAGAGCCTCCTTCGAGGTTCCTCTCCAACCCAGCATCAAAACCACATTCTGGTGTTCATCAGGTAGGGTGAGGCTACGCCGAATCTCTAATCACCAGCTCCTGTCCGGAACACACCTGCTGTGCTCCTCTGCGAAGCCTTTTCAGCGAGCATGAAGGGGCTTTTGGGACAGTTCGCATCCCTGAGCAGGGTCCATTTTGAGTCTGCTTGTTGTGCATCAGGTTGGCTCCTTGAGGTTTTGTTGTGTCATCAGCTCACAGTTTCTGTTGAGTGCTGCAAGTGACCCGAGGAGCCAACCTGCCCTTGAATTTCCCTCATCGAACCGAACGCAGGTGGATTTCCAGCCCAGAGGGGTCTGTTTCCCGCATCCCCGACGGGTCGGTCAACCCAGCAGGGACAACACAGGGGACCCTTCCTTGAGGCCTTCCTGCCTGCCTTCCCCGGTCAGGCTGTGCTGGTACACCTGCAGGTACTGTGAGGTGAGCCGGTCTGGATGGAAGGAACCACTGAAAGCAAGGGCTTCCTGATGGTACTGGTCCCACTGCGAGAGCACCTGCAAAACCCCCCGGGCCATGCCCTGCACGTCCCCCACCGGATGCAGGGTGCCGGTGCGTTGCGGCAAAACCACTTCAGGGGTGCTGCCGGCCTGCGCAGCCACGATGGGCACCCCCCACTGCAGGGCCTGCATGGACAGCAGATTTGAGGTTTCATGTTCTGCGGGCAGCAACAGCACCTGCCCCAGCCTCAGCGTAGGACCGAGGTCTCCGGGCAGGCTCAGAAACCGCACATGGTCCTGCACCCCGAGATGTTTCGCGAGGCGTTCGCAGGCCAGACGGTCCGGCCCGGTTCCCACCATCAGCAGGGTGACATTCTGCTCACCGAGCACCGCTTTGAGCACAAACAGAGCGTCCCTGGAGCGTTTCATCTGCCGGTAGTTCGTGACGTGCACCACCACCGGGGGACCAGCAACCCTGGCTCGCTCCGGGGACGTTCCTTGCTGGACGAACGGTGGAACCACCTGCACCCTGGGCAGGGACTCCAGGCGCAGGTGCTGCCCCAGCTGGGTGGCCACGTGCGAGGACACCGCCGTGAGGGCATCTGAACGACTCAGCCCGTACCGGAGGGCTGCCCGGGTCTCCCCGTCCCACACGGTGGAGGGGAGGTCACTGCCGTGCAGGGTGGTGACCAGCCGGAAAGGCAGGCGGGTGAGGTCCCGGTTGAACGCTGCATTCAATCCCGCCGGGAGCAAACCGTGGGCGTTCACCACATCAATGTGCTTTTCTTTCACCAGCGCAGAGAGTTGATGGAGGGTCGACGGGGAGAACAGGCGCAGGTGCAAACCCATCCCTCTCCCCTCAAACGGGTGCACGGTCACCCGTGCATCTTCCGGGAACGTCCACGGGCAGGGGGAAAGCAGCTGCACCTCCACGCCCTTTCGGGACAGGTGGCACGCCAGGGCCCTCAGGTGGTGGTCCACTCCCCCCAGCGCGTGGGTGTGAAACAACAGCACCCGCATTCAATGCCTCCTTGTGGACGTTCCCCGCTCATCTGCAGGCCCCTGGGGGAGGTAACGGATGCTGTAGTACACCACCTTGCCGGTGATCTCATCGAATGTGAGGTCCTCCAGGGTTCCGGCCACCCGGCCCTGCGGGTCCAGCCAGGGCCTTCCCACCACCTGCCCGTGCTCGGAAAGCAATTTCAGTCGGGGCAACTTGCCCAGCGGCAGCACGTCTTCGGGAGAGTGGATGGTCACCTGCACCCCATCATGGTCCAGCACCGCATCCAGCATCACGGCTTCCAGGGGCCTCTGCGGTCCGAGGCGGGTGAGGTAAGCCAGCACCACCCCCTGTTCGTGGTGCACCACCACATCGACGATGGGTCCCAGGGTTCTGGTGCGGGTGCGGATCTGTCCAGTTTCAATGAGGTTTCTCAGGCTCAGCATGGGAATCTCCTTCAGGTGAGGGTAGACCTCCCAACTGGGCAGGACCTTGCTGAAAGCTGAGCAAACGCTGAGCACAAGGGATCACTCAGGCATTTGCATGTCCAGCGGTCCACATGGGGAGGGTGAAGGTGACCTGGGTGCCTTTGCCCACCTCACTCTGAACGTCCACCGTTCCCCCGTGCTGCTCCACAATCCAGTGGGCGATGGGAAGTCCGAGGCCGCTTCCTGTCGGGTTGTGCTCACGGGCATGCTCGGCCCGGAAGAAGCGCTCGAACACCTGCCGGACCTCCTCTGGGGTCATCCCCACTCCGGTGTCCTGCACCACGGTGGTCACCCATCCCGCCTGCCCGGTCACCTGCACGGTGATGTGCCCCCCTTGCGGGGTGTACTTGAGGGCGTTGTCCAGCAGGATCAGCAGCAGTTGACTGAGGCGGTCCCGGTCCCCTTTCACCCAGAGGTCCGTGTCCTGAATGAGACTGAGGTGCTGTTCAGATTTGAGTTTCTGGGCGTTTCGCACCGCCTCCACCACCACCTCCGAGTAGTGCACCTGACCCAGCAGCAGTTTCAGTCCGGCGTCCTTTTTGGCCACCGTCAGCAGGTCCTCCACCAGGCGTCCCAGCCGGGACATTTCGAGCAGGGCGTCATGCAAAATGGCGTCGCGCTGTTCTGGCAGCATGGTGGGGTAGCGTTGCAGCAACTCCAGGTTCCCCCGCACGATGGTGATGGGCGTCCGGAGTTCATGGGACGCTTCGGCCACAAATTGACGCTGGGCTTTCACCGCCCACTCCAGGTTGTCCAGCATCTGGTTGAGGGTGCTGGACAGGTCCCCGAGTTCGTCCTGGTGGGGAAAAGACGACACCCGCTGGGACAGATCGCGTGACCGTGCAATGCGGTCTGCCGTGCGGGTGAGGTCCCGCAGGGGGGCGAGCACCCTTCTGGTGGTCCGCTGCAGGATCACCCCCATCAACACGCACATCAGGAGGGTCAGCGTCAGCATCACAACCAGCAGGACCCTCTGGGCCTGTTCCATCTGCATCAGGGGAAACCGGACCTCCAGCACCTGCTGTCCTGCAAAACTCCAGGTGAGGGAACGCCACCTTTCCCCCTGCACCTCCAGGGTGCGCAACGTTGCGCCCTCAGTCAGCACGGGTTTTTTCTGGAGTGAAGGAAGATGTTCCATCCACCAGGGCAAAGCCCGGATCAAACCCTGCTGTGGACGGGTGGGTCTCAAGGTCGGGTTGGGCGAAGGGCCTGACCTGGCCACCACCAGGCCCTCAGGGCCATACCACAGGACCTGCAGGTCCACAGCAGGCAGGTGTTGAAGGTACACTGGTCCAGCGGTCTCGAGTCCTGCCTGCACCTGACTTGCGGTGAGGATCAGCAGACGGTCCATGTCCTGCCGCTGGTTCTTGGCGTAAAGTCCCCAGCACAGCAGCGAGAACAGCAGCAGCGCTCCGCACAGCATCCCCTGACGCAGCAGGAGAGGGGAGAGGGAAGCACGGGGCACCTCAATCCTCCCGGAGGATGTACCCGGCCCCGCGAATGGTGTGAATGAGTCTGCTGGCTCCACCCTCCTCCAGCTTTTGCCTCAGGGCACTGATGGCCACCTCGACCACATTGACATCTCCGAAGTAATCCATGCCCCACACCCGGTCGAGCAGCATCGGTTTGGTGAAGACCCGCTCGGGGTTCTCCATGAAGCACTGCAGCAACCGGAATTCCAGAGGAGAGAGGCCCAGGATGCGGCCAGAGCGGGTCACCTGGTGGCGTTGCAGGTCCAGGTGCAGGTCTGCATGGCGCAACTCCTGTTTGGTGTCCGGCTGGA
Organism: Deinococcus cellulosilyticus NBRC 106333 = KACC 11606; assembly: GCF_007990775.1. Classification (NCBI taxonomy): domain Bacteria; kingdom Thermotogati; phylum Deinococcota; class Deinococci; order Deinococcales; family Deinococcaceae; genus Deinococcus; species Deinococcus cellulosilyticus. The sequence continues at coordinate 159,498 of NZ_BJXB01000004.1, forward strand.
AACGCTTGAGGATCAGGCGCACCCGGGCCAGCAGCACATCAAAGTAAAAGGGCTTGGTGATGTAGTCGTCTGCACCAGACTCCAGCCCGTACACATGGTCGTCCGGGTGGTCTTTGGCGGTGAGTAAGATCACCGGGATGTGCTCACTGGACGAGCGCACCTTCTTCAGGACCTCGAGTCCGGAGAGGTCTGGCATCGTGATGTCGAGGATCACCAGCAAGATGTTGCGGGTCCGCAAGAGGTTCAGGGCTTCACTGCCGGTCTCGGCTTCGAGCACCAGGTGGCCTTCGAATTCCAGGCCACGTCGGAGCATCATGCGCATGCGGGCATCGTCATCGACCACCAGAATGTGAGACATGCTCCCCATCCTGACCGGAGTTTCATGAGAATGTTTTGAGACTGGTAACCCTTTCTTCACTCAGCTTTTGCTCAGGTTCTGCTGGGGTTCCAGACAGCAATGTGCCCTAGAGTGCTGGCATGACCCATCATCCTTTTGCTTTGCTGCAAGGCAGAAAGGCGATCTTTCCATGCCTGATTCTGCCCTGATGACGGCCATTTTCGCCAGTGGACTCGCTGCAGGCAGCGTCACCCTCTCAGCGACCCTCTTTCTCTATCTCAGGGGCTTGCTGCACAGCCTGCACCACAAAAAGAGCCTGTGGGTGCTGCATGTGCTGGTGATGATTCTGAGCATCTTCCTGGCGGTGCAACTGCAGATTCACGGTCCTGACCTCGGCCTGGGGCACACCTTGCAATTCTGGGTGTGGTGCTGCCTGACCCTGGTGGGGGTGTTCACCGTGCAGGAATGGAAACCCGGGCCAGCCAGGGATGTGCTGTTGCTCTTGTGCTGTCTGCTGGGAGGGTTGTTTGTGGGCAGCATGATGTTTTTGAACCTCCCAGTCACGCCCTCTGGGTGATCCCAGCGTGGTCTGGCTGACTTTGCAGGGTGTGCAGGGTGCGTTTGAGCCACTCAAGGTCCGCCTGAAGCAGGTTCAGCTGTCTGGAGACCGTCAGGTCCACCCCGATCAGTCCCCGTCCGATGTGGCCTTCATGGGTGGGCACTTTTTGCAGGGTTTCAATCTGTTGCTCCAGCAGCTTTGCCCGTTCTTGTAAGAGCAACAGCACTTCCTGCTGGGGCAGTTCGTTCACGAAGAGCATCCCGAGGTTGCCGTATTCCGGCAGGGGGTCCGGCTGGGACAGGTGGATGCGCAGCAACTCCAGGAAGTGTTTTTCCCCCTGCAGGGTGAGGCCATACACCTTGCGGGTGGGCCGGTTGCCGGCCTGTTCGTTGTGGGACTGGATCAGTCCTGCTTTTTCCAGCCGGTCCAGGGCGGCGTACGCGGTGGCTTTTTTCAACTGGGTGAAGTGGGCCAGGTTTTTTTCGATGAAGTCGTGCAGCTGGTACCCGTGTTGCTGTTCTCCTTTGAGGAGGCCGAGCAGCAGCAACGCGTTGGGGTCATGGATCATTCCATCAGAATAGTCCATGCTTGACTATTTCTCCAAATCCCTTTAGAGTCAACTTTAGATTAGTCAAAGATGGTTTCATGGACGGCAGCAGCGGCAGCGGCAGCGGACCCACAGGATTCGACACTGCGCAATAAAGGAGCACCGTGAACCAGCACCAAGTGGACCTGCTGTTGCAGGAATGGCATACACTGGCCGAGCAACTCCAACAACACATCGCTCAACCCGAAAAAAATTACCCTCAGATCAACCAGGAACTGGAAGTCATTCTTTTCAAAACCATGCGCATTCGCTCGTTGCTGGAGGACCGCTCTGGGTCCTCCGGGGTGGGCCAGTACACCATCACACCTGAAGAGTAAACCTGGGGCCGCTGTTGAGCGGCCCTTTTGCTGGTTTGCTGGACAACTTCAATCAGGTTTTGGGTTGCTGTGGTCTTTGAAGAAATAACCCAACAGGAACACCACCACGGACCGGATCAGGTCAAAAATGCCGTGGGTGAGGGTGGCCCGTGTGGTGCTGTCATCAAACCAGGAACCGAGGTACAGCATCAGGGTGAGGGCGGCAGCTCCGAAGAGCATGTGGTGGCCCAGGGTGGCGGGAGTGGTTTTCTTTCTGGGTGACCGGGGTCGCTGTGCAGACCGACGCGCCATGTCACACCTCCATTCCAGGGCTGTTGCCCCACAGTGAAAGTAAGATCAGGGAGACGATGAAGGCCCTTGGCCAGCACCGTAGCGCGTCAGTCCCGGATGGTGCCCTTGGCACTCCACCGGTCTTCGTCCCACATTGAAGGTGCAGTTGCTTCAACCACACATTGCTTTGATTTGTGCAGGACTCCTTGAGCCTGCGCCACCCGACAACTCCTTGAGTTGTACCACCTCATGATACACCCTGGGTTCCACAACTGTAAGGGGTGATCAACAGCTGCTCCTTTTTTATCGTTGTTGTGTGTTTACACAGCAGAAGCAAGCATTCCATTCGATTTGCTTCTCTGACATGCATTTTGTTACCACAGCACAAACACATACGGATTTGCCAGTCTTTCACTGTGCAGCCTGACACGGGCAATTGTCCACCGTTCTGCCCCAAAACGGGACATCCGAGGTGTACAGGGGCCTTTTTTGCTCCATCTGGAGAACAGCACTGTGGCCCAGCCCAGGGCCTTCAGACTGGGTGCCTTGTCATTCGGCTGATCTGCAGCTGGCGCAAAACAGGGTCTGGGTCATCACCTTAAGGTTTTTCTCTCAATGCCCGTTCGATTTCGGTGCGCAGGGCCTGAGTGGAGCACAGGTCCAGGGGGGTGTGGCCTCGCTGGTTTTTCACGCTCAGGTCTGCCCCACGGGCCACCATGCGGGTCACCGTTCTGGCGGTCTGCTGCCGGGCTTCCACAGCTTCATTCCGGGGCCATTCCAGCCGCACCAGAAATTCCAGGGGGGTTTCGCCCTGCCGGGTTTGCACATTGGGATCCGCTCCGGCCTGCAGCAGGTGATCGATCACCTCAAATGCGCCTCTGGCACAGGCGAAGTGCAGGGCGGTGCGACCCAGACGGTCCTTGCTGGCCACCTGTGCCTCGTGGTCCAGCAACAGCCGCACCAGTTCAGGTCTGGCATGGTTGGCGGCGTGCATCAAAGGGGTGATGCCTTCCGGGTCTTTGCCGTTCACTTTTGCCTCCAGGTCCAGCATCTGCTGGACCCTTTTGGGTTTTCCACTTTCGATGGCTTCAAACAGGGCTCCGTTATGCTTGCCGTGCACGCCCCCCCGGCTTCTCAGGTGCTCCAGGATCTCCTGATGGGTCACAAAGTCCAGTGGGGTGTTGAAATCTGCGTTTTTCAGGTTGACCTCTGCACCGTGTTCGAGCAGCAAGTCGATCAGTGCAAACAGTGCTTGCAGCTGTTCGGGCCTGTGGTATGTGCTGCTGGCCTTCACCACCTTGTGCAGGGCACCATCCCCATAAAGGCTTTCCGGGTGGTTGGGGTTGGCCCCTTTGCTGAGCAGTTTGTGGATCACCCGGTGAAAGTCGGAAATCTCAGGGAAGCCGGGCTCCTTGCCGAAGCGTTGCAGGCGGTAGGTGACCCTGAGCAGTGCGGTTTCTTCGCTGTCAAACGGGCTGGTGTCCAGGTGCTGCACGTCCTGTGGGGTGGCCCGGTCCAGCACGGCTTCGAAGGCGGCAAGCCCGTGGACCGTGTCCACCTGGTCGGCGAGTTCAAAAAGCTCTCTGCCCACCCCTGTGGCATTTTCTGCTGGCCCGGAGGGCGGCTCTGTTCCAGTGATGTGATGGACCATCCCCTGAATCAGGTCCGTGTAGTGGTCTTGCAGGGTTTGTTGCACCTCATGTTCTGCCGAGAGGGGTTGTGCGGACCCTCCATGCTGCATGGCAGCCGTGAGCCGCTCGGAAACCTGTTTGCTCTGGGCGTCCGCGAGGGGGGTCCTGCCGTGGTTGTTTTCGGCCTGCACGTTCGCCCCGAGGGCAATCAGGCGGTCCAGCACTTCGAGCAGTTTTTGCCCTTCGGGGGTTTTGAGGGTGCGGGACTCCATGCGGTCCACCAGCCAGTGCAGGGCGGTGCCTTCATACCGGTTGCGTTCATTGATGTCTGCCCCGTGCTGCAGCAAGAGGTCCAGGGCTTCAGGACTTCTGACCAGCCCCAGTGGGAAATAGAAGTATTCGTAGGGTGCGTCCCCTTTGCGGCTGATGCCCCGGGGCAGGGCCCCGTGGTCCAGCAGCAATTGCATCATCTTGAGGTCGTCTTTGGAGACCGCTTCGCACAGGGCCGTGGTGTTGGAAGAGTCGTTGATTTCGTTCACTTTTGCGCGGTGCTGCAACAAAAGCCGGGCCACTTCCAGGTGACTGTGGGAGACCGCCATGTAAAGGGGGGTCTGGGTGTGGCGGATCAGGTCACTGAAGTTGGTTTTCACGTTGACTTTCGCCCCGTGTGCCAGCAGCACCTTCACCACCTCGAGGGTGCCGAGTTCTGCAGCCCAGTGCAGGGGCCGCTGGTTGCTGTGGTTGCGGCTGTTGACGTCTTGCCCCACGGAAATCAGCCACCCGACCATGTCCGGCTGGTCTCGCACAGAGGCGTAATGCAGCACCGTGTTTCTTCCCAGGTCCGTCACCGTGAGGTCCTCTCCCCGTTCGTACAGGTGCCTGAGCAGCGGAAAGTGGCCCCTTTCGGCCAGCAGGTGCACGAAGCACCTGCCGTTCTCGAAACGCGTGTTCACGTCCTGGTCCGGGAACAGGGAAAGCAGGTGGTCGAAGACCTCCACGGTGGAACTGTGGTGCAGGGGCAGGCGACCCAGGTGGTCTTTGACGGTGAGAGGAAAAGCCGTGTGTTCCAGCACCCGGTCCACCATCTGGGGGTTCCCGGACCATGCCGCCCAGTGCAAAGGGGTCATGCCGTGCTGGTTCTGGTGGTCCAGAAGGAGGCCTTTTTGCAGGAACATTTCGAGGTGTTCAAGGTTGCCGGACGCCACCACCACATCCAGCACCCGGGTTCCGGCGGTGTTCTGGGTGTCCATGCTCGCCCCCATCTGCAAGAGTTCGAGGGCAAGATCAACGTGTTTCCCTGCGTAAGCCAGGTACAGCGGGGTGCGCTGGCGGTGGTCTCTCAACTCCAGTCTGGCCCCTTTTTGCAGGAGCAATCGTGCCACGTCAAGTTTGCCCTGCAAGATGGCGTGATGCAAGGGAGGCAGGTGTTTTTCACTGCCCTGCCAGCCCAGCACCTCGGGGAGTTGCTCTCCCCAACTGTTCATCAGGGTTTCCATGGTTTCCAGATCTGCGGTGTCCATCAATTGATTCAATTGTTGTGCTGCTTTTTTGATGTGTGGGGGCATGAATCCATCTTAAAAAACATCCTTTACATGGAAGCGCTTCCGTCTAGACGGTAGGGGCCGGAGCCCATGCACATGAACGTCCAGGTGGTGCATGAACTCGCCTCTGTTGGAAGGAAGGACGTACTCAAAGGTGAGCTGAAAAGCCCTTGATCCGAACCCCGCACCAGGCACCTCCACCATCTCGGTGACCAGGTGTTCCCTGCCCATGAACATCGCCCGCAGGGTGCCGGTGGCCATGGACAAGAATTCATGTTCGGTGAGCAGATCTGAAAACACCACCCGGACCGTCCCGAGGGTGTGGGTGATGGAGGTGATTTGATCCTTCGACACGTGAAGCACGGCAGGTTCAGGTGGGGTCATGGCTTCCAGTTTACTTGCTGGCGCTGCCCGCCTGAAAGACAACCCACAGGGCATGCAAGGCCCCTGGACGGCTGCATGCCCAAAGCACAGCCCTTGACCAGTCGCAACTGCGGGTGACATCCAGGCTGCCCCTGAGGGAACGATGGTGCCCCGGACCGGATCAACCTTCGACTCCACCACCTGCTGACCTTCACCCCGGATGCCTGGGAGAGTCCTCCCAACTGTCCGCTTCCCGTTTCTTTGCTGCACCTGACCGGTGGTTGTGAGCACCGAGAGGACGTCGTGCAAGGTCCGCAGAAGGGTGTCCGGGAACCCTTTCAAGTCAACGCTTTTGAGGCACAAGCACATCCATCAGGCCATCAAACCAGTCCCTGGGGGTGGCCCGGCCTTCCAGGTCGGTGAGGGTGCACAGGTCAATCAGCCCACCAGGGAAGACCACAAGAGTCGTCTGAGCAAGACGTCGGCCCGCCGGAAAGGCTGATCAGGGATTGTGCTTCCACAGATGCTTCAAACAAGGTGGCTGAAAGGCATGGTCAAAGACCTGAAAATGCTGTTGGACATGGCCCATCTTGTCAGCAATTCATTCAGATGTCATGAAAGCAATCAAATCCAACATCGAGCAGCAAACGCATCGCGGTTTCAAACATCCTTGAGGCCAGGCCAAAAAGAAAAAGCCCCTTGTCTGCAAATCTGGCACCATTGTCCTGCTGTGGGTCTTGAACAGCTTCAAATGCTTTCGGCGTCAGACGGTCAGGTGCAACGTTGATCCGGTGGGGACATGGATGCCTGCGGGTTGCTGCAAGAACCGTCAAAATCCAGGTGGCGGTGGGTGGTAAGCATCCTCTTTCAGACGTGGAATTTTTGTTTCCCCCTGGTACAGTTTCAAGTGTTTTGCCCATGGGCTTTCTGAGCCTGGCTTTGAAGGCCCAAGTGAGTGGACCCGGGGGGTTCAACAGGTGGGGTCCACCGGAAGTCTGGAGGCATTTGCCAGATTCAATCCGAGCATGAAAAGTTCTTGTTTCCTGTGCCCCTTCCTGCTGCCCGGTGTACCTCCCTCAAAAAGCGAAATGGATTCACTTTGCACTTGATGTCACTTTGCTTTACCATGAACCATGTTTTCCTCCTCTCCAGGTCGCCGGGAGCGCAAGAAGGCTGCCACCCGCGACGCCATTGCCAACGCCGCCCTGAAATTGTTCCTGGAAAAAGGCTTCGATGGGGTCAGCATCAAAGACATTGCTGACCTGGCCGATGTCTCCACCACCACCGTGTTCAAACACTTCCCCAGCAAAGAAGCCCTGCTCTTCGACCAGGACGCCGACCAGGAGGCACAGCTCCTCTCTGCCGTGCAAAACCGCCCGGCAGGACAGTCGGCCCTGCAGGCCCTGTGTGGTTTCTTCGTGGCCCACACCCAGGCCATCCACCAGGACCCGCGCATGGAGGACTTCATCCAACTGGTCACCCGCACCCCTGCCCTCATGGAGTACGGGCGCCGCATGTGGACCCGCCATGGGGCTGCGCTGGCACGGGTTCTTGCCCTGGATGCTGGGCGACCTGCAGGGGACTTCACTGCGGCAGCCCTGGCCCATTTTGTGCTGGAAATTCCCCACCTGGTCCGGGGCCATCCCGACCCCGCAACGGCGTTCAAAGACGCCTTCGAGGTGCTCGAAAAAGGCTGGGGCAGCATGCATGCTGCCCCAGCCTGAGAGGTGGTCTCGGTCACTCCAGCGGTGCGGGACTTCCATTCCTCAGCGCTGATCCAAGTGTTGCGTGTTCCGGTGAATGGGAGGGACATCCTGGCGGCCTTGATGGTGCCCTGGAAGCCCTCCTGACCGGGTTTGGTTGTGAAGCGCACCTTCATCTGGGTGAGGTGACCCCGGTTTTGATGCTGAAATGGGGGCCTTCCACGGTGCCCTGCTCGATGGGTGCCCCATCAATCGTCCGTGTCACCTCCTGACCCCGGGGGCTCGGCACCCGTGTGGCGTGCGGGTCTCCCCTGGGGACATGAAACCGTTCAGCTGCCTTCCACCCCCAGGCCCTGCGGCATTCCGGAATCGCGTTGCCGCTGGCGGTAGAGGGCCGCGGCCTCCTGGTACTGCTGGTGTTCGGCATGGTGATCGGGCACATCCAGGGGGCCTTCTTGCACCCCGAAGAAACCGGCCAGACCTTCATTGGCGGCCACCGCCAGGGGGCCAGAGCGTTCGAACATCACCCGTTCGTACTGCCGGATGGCCTGGTCAGGGCTGGGGTGTTCTGCAATGCAGCGGGCCAGTTCCGCGCCTTCCAGCAGGGCCAGGTTGGCCCCGAATCCACCGAAGGGGGCCATCAGGTGGGCGGCGTCCCCCAGCAGGGTCACCCCGGGGACATGCGCCCAGCGCATTGGGGCCGGCAGGGCGAACAGGGGCCGCACCACGAAGACACCTTCGTTGTGACGGATGACGGCCAGCAGGTCTTCGCTCCAGCCTGTGAAGGTGTCCAGCAGGTGCTGGCGGACCTGGTCCGGGTCTTTCAGGTTGAGGCCTGCCTGGGTGTGCCAGTCGAGGGGGGTTTTCATGCCAATGTAGACCCGCACGTGGCAGTGGCTGTTGCGCTGCCCGATGATGCCCAGCCTCTGTCCGTCGGTGGCGAACATGTCCCCTTCCCCGACCAGGCGGGCGATGTCCGGGTGGCGCCGGTCCACGTCATCAAATTGCACCTCCAGAAACGTCACCCCGGAGTATTGGGGCACCTGGTCGGTGAGCAGGGGGCGGACCCTGGAGTGGGCACCGTCCGCCCCGATCAGCAGGTCCACGTCTGCCGTGCTGCCGTGCTCGAAGTGCAGCCGGTGGGTGCCTCCCCCGAGGGGGGTCACGTGGAGGAGTTTGTGGTTCCATTGCACGATGCCAGGGGCGAGGTGGTCGGTCAGCAGGGTGCGCAGTTGACCCCGGTCGATTTCCGGTGCAGCGGTGTCAGAGCGTTGTGGGACAAATTGACTGAGCACGTTCCCCTGGGAATCCAGCCGTTTCTTGGCCTGGCTTTCCGGGCGGGCGAGTTGCATGAAGGCAGCGAGGAGGCCGGCATCTTCCAGGGCGATCTGACCCTGGTCGGCGTGCATGTCGAGGGTGCCGCCCTGGTTTCGTGAGGTGGCCGAGAGGTCCCCTTCATAGACCGTGACGGGGATGCCCCGTTGTTGCAGGACGCGGGCGCACAGCAAGCCACCGGGTCCTGCCCCGATGATGGCGATGCGAGGGGTGGGGGGCGTGTGAGGGTTGAGTGGTTGTGACATGTTTTCTCCTTGAGGTGAACGGGAGAGGCAGCCGTCAACACCTCCCGGCCACCTCTCCAGTTGTATGGGTATTAAAGCATATTCGATTCAAAAGTGCAATGACTAAACTTTTTTATCGTTTCACCTTTAAGGTCTGGCGAGACAGGATGCGCCAGCTGGACTCACCGACCCTCAAACCCCCACCAGATGGCCCTGGCAGCAAAGCCAGAACCGAGCCCCACCTGTCGGACAATGTCAGTTGAACAAAAACCCGTGTAGGTTCATTGCCGTACAGATCGAGTTCAGCGCCGATGTTCGCGTGAGCACTCACAATACATGCGCACAAAGCCCCCTCTGGTTTTCCCAGGGATTCTTTCAGGAGCTGTGCCAAGAACCCCACAAGCCCCAACCCCACATCTGAATTCAGACGCACCCCGAACATCAGGCCCACTCACACCATGACAGGGAATCGCATGACAGGGCTCCAGGCAGGGGCAGAACAGCCGTCCAGGGGTCAACCTGTTGACTGTGCTGGCAGGTCAGGCATTATGCTCAGGCAGATGCCCATGGTCAAACTGCTGTCGATTGGTCAATTTGCCCGGCTCGCAGGCCTCACCCCCCGGATGCTCAGGTGTTACGAGCAGCAAGGTTTGCTCGTCCCCCACCGGACCGACTCCGGCACCGGGTACCGGTACTACCAACCAGAGCAACTGTCAACCGCCGTGTACATCCGCACACTCAGGCGCACCGACCTGGGCCTCAAGCAGATCCAGCGGGTGCTGAAAGCCCCGATGGTGCACCGTCTGTCCTTGCTGCAAAAACACCAGGCGAACGTGGAACAAAAAATCATGGTGTTGCATCAGGCCCTGGAGGAACTTCGTCACCTGCAAGGCAACAACGCCGAGCTCTACCCGGTCACGCAGGCCACCCGCCCCACCCACTTTTCCCTGAGTTTGCAACTGGAGGTGACCATCGACCAGGTGGATGCAGCCCGGGTGTTCGCCCTCCACCAGTTGCAAAAGCACCTGCAAGAACAGCAGCTGCAAGCCGCAGGGCCCCCGTACGCCCAGTACCTGCTGCCTTCCTCACCCGGCTTGCCGCCATCTTTTCCACAGAGATGGCAAACGCCTGTGGTTTACCCCATGACTTTCGGGGTGCCGGTGGAGCAGGTGGTGCTGGACGAGCCGCCTCTGGTGTTCAAGCAGCACCCTGAAGTGCAGGTGCTGTCCACCCTGCACTTCGGTGGGTACGAACCGATCCACCTTGCCTTGCAACACATTGCCCTGCAAGCCTCCCAGCGGGACCTCCAGCTCACCCGGCATGTGCGGGAGGTGTACCACCTGCATGCCCTTGCCACACACAACAGCAATGCTTACCAGACCGAACTGCAGGTGGAACTGCCTTCCTGACCCGTGGTCTCCCATGGGTTTGGTCACCCAGAACCGTCCAGATGGGTTTTTTCGCATCCTGCAGGCAAACCGATTGCTTGCAGGAACCCCGAACAGCCCACTTTCTCGCTGGATTCATCAGGCCACCCGGGTCGGTTCACCACACTGCGGACGGGAACACTGAATTTTCCTGCGGAGCTGCTCCTTCAAGGCTGCACTCTCTGGGGTGCATCTCCCGGACCTCTGGGCACCAGAGAACCCATAGACCTGTTTCCAACGTCCGCAGTGCTGTGTGGGAGGCCAGCCCTCCGGGCAGAAAGCCACCTCATCGACAGCCAGGTGACCGTGAGGTGCCTTCACCTTAATGTCTGACCCAGTGTCAAAGTCAGGGGTGCTCGTTTTCGCAGAGGTGTGTTACGTTCACCCCATGCCCCCCTCCACCTTGCGGTTTCATCACGACGGCACAATGCATTTCCTGGAAGTGCACCCCGAGCACCTCAACATCAAAGTGGAAGCCCCTCCTGAAACCACCCACGGGTGGGTGGTGACCTACCTGGGGGGTGATGAGCAGCAAACCCCCCTGCACAAGGAAGGGCCCTGCTGGACCGGGAGGTTGCCCCGCAGCAACCTGCACTACCGGTTTCGGTTCCTGGTTCAAGGCAAGGTCTGGTGGTACAACCAATCCGGAGTGTCCAGCACCTCACCGGCGTTTCACACCGATTTCAAGCACACCGAACAGGCCCCACCGGAATGGGTGCATGGGCGGGTGTTCTACCAGATTTTTGTGGACCGCTTCAAGAACGGCAACCCCGCCCTTTCGGTGCGGGAAGGGGAGTACCTGTACGAAGGCCACCCGGTCAAAGCCCGCAGGTGGGAGGACTCCCCCACCCGGGAGCATGGCGCCAGGGAGTTTTACGGTGGGGACCTCGAAGGCATCCGGCAAAGCGTCCCCTACCTCAAGACCCTCGGGGTGAATGCCCTGTACCTGAATCCCATCTTTGAGAGCCCCTCCTCCCACAAGTACGACACCCAGGATTACCACCGCATCGACCCGCATTTTGGCACCAACCAGGACTTTGCACGGTGGATGAAAGACATGCACGAAAACGACATCCGTGTGGTGCTGGATGGGGTGTTCAACCACACCGGGGACCGCCACATGTGGATGAACCGGGAACAGGTGTACGGCTTCCGGGGGGCCCACCAGGGAGGAGACACCCGGAGGCATTACACCTACCACGGTCCCGGTCCGGACGATTACCTGGGGTGGGCCGGAATCAAAACCCTGCCGAAACTGGATTACCAGCACCCGGAGGTCAGAAGCAAAATGTACGGGCAGCGGCACTCGGTGGTGCGCTACTGGCTGAATCCCCCCTACAACGTGGATGGGTGGCGGCTGGATGTCAGCCCGATGATCGGCAAGAACGGCACCGATGAAGGCAACCAGGAGATCCTCTCAGGCATCTGGCAGGCCGCCCGGGAAACCCGTCCGGACAGCTTCATTTTTGGGGAGCACGTGTTTGACGCCACCAGGTGGCTGCAAGGCGGGGTGGAAGACGGCAGCATGAACTACCACGGGTTCACCCACCCCACCTGGGGGTTCCTCGCCGGGGTGGAGCACCGCATGCAACCCGCGCAGGTCACCGCAGAGGATTACGCCCAAAGGCTCACCACGTCCCTCTCCAGCCTGCCCCACCCGCACCAACTCGCCCAGGTCAACTTGCTGTCCTCCCATGACACCGTGCGTTTCGCCACCCTCTGTCCGGACCCGGACCTGCAAAAAATCGGAGCTGCCTTGCTGCTCACCTTCATCGGGGTGCCCTGCATTTACTACGGGGACGAGATCGGTTTGCAAGGGGGAGAGGACCCCGACTGCCGCAAACCCATGCCGTGGGGCAGCCCGGCCTTCCAGGGGGACTTGCACCGGTGGTACCGGACGTTGATTCAATTGCGGCACCAGGAACAGGCCCTGCAACGGGGTGCCTTTCAGGTCCTGCACGCCCAGGGGGACGAGTTGGTGTTCGAACGCAGACTGGGCCCCGAACGGATCCGGGTGCTGCTCAGCCGGGGAGAAGGGTTTTTGTCGCCCCTGGAAGGCCAGTGGCTGGACCCTGTCACTTCACAACTGCACCGCAAGCAGGTGAGAATCCCTTCGAAAGGGGTGGTGATCCTCAAAAGCACTTGCAAATGAAAGGTGAAAGCCCGGCAACAGGTCCACGTCCACCAGGCAGGACCACCCCCAGGGAAGTCCCGGATCCCCACCCAGAACGTACACTGAATGAACCCTGGACTTCATCACACAGGGCGGAGGAACGCATGATTCACCTGGTGATTGACCCACAATCCGAACCGGACCTCTCCACCTCCGCTCCGCACGACCACCCGGCACCAGACGCCACCCTCCTGCTCACCCGCCTGGACTGCATCAAGGGTTACGTGCTGCAAGGCACTGAACTGCCGACAGGTCACGTGTTGCTGCCCCTCTCTCCCCTGCTCACCGATGAAGGTCCACCCGATGGAGCGGTGTTTTTGTTGTCCGTTTATGGGGACCATTCCTGGAGGTCCACCCCCTTGCTGTACACCCTCAGTGAAGAGCGTGCACAGGCCATGGTGGCCCATCTGAACGAGCGCTCCATTCCCACCAGTCCATTTGACCACAGTTACTCCACCCTGCTTCCATTCCTGACCCCAACCACACCCGGCAGGTGAGAACCTTCTGCAGACCTGCCCAGGCAAAATCACATGTGACCCGGTGTGCCAGGGGTTGGTGAAGCAGCACCCAACGCCAAGGTCCTTTCCCCTGTCAAAAGACAACCCGGGAAAAGCCCTGTGGAAAGGCCATTCATCCGTGGCCCTTGAAATTTTCCTCGGAAAATCCTGAATCCTGATGATGGCTCTCTCTATGTCACTCAGGAAAAAACAGTGGTCTGCTCCCCACCGCATCAAAGCCGAACCCGAATGGCACCCAGCTTCAAATTGCTGGATGGGTTTGCCAGAGCACCCTCACCGAATCTCAGATCCAGCCCTGTTTCACTGAACTGTCAGGACCCTGAACCCGGGCTGCCCTGGCCAGAGACGGACAGGACCAGCGGTGACCAGCAGCATTTGACGACCCCCAAGATGGACCGTGTGACGTCATGGTGAACCCTTTCCTCTGCTGGATTCTTTGCCCTCGGGTCCAGGGGAAACGTTCAACTGCCCTGCAGGTCAACTTCTGTCTCAGGGAAGTGCCACCAGCAACTGCTCGGGAAACCAGTGTTCTTCCAGAGAACCGCTGACCTGCACGTGGTTGCCTTCCACCAGCCGGGGGCACAACACCAGCGTGCCCGCTGCCAGGGGCTGGTGGGTTTGGTGGCAGCCCATCAGCTGAAGCTCGGGGCACCCTGGGGCACCACCACCTCTGGTCCTTCGAGCTTGCTTTTCAGTCCTTGCAGGGACCTGTCGATCATCTGCACAAAATGGTCTTTGCGCATCCGGGCGGCCAGGGCGGCCATCGGACCAATCAGGTTGACTTCCTGGGTGACCCGCACCCCTTCGGGCACCCGTTCCCAACTGCGTTTGATGTTGATTTCCACCCCTATTCCATGCTGGTAGGAGAGCATGAAACTGCAGCTGGGGTCACACAGCACCACCCGAAAAGCATGGGTGCTTCCCCGCTGGGTGGTGAGGCTGCCTGTCGATCCAAGCCGCAAAGACTGGTCGCTGGAAGCAGTTTGAATTTCAGGGTCCCAGGAGGACCACAGGGCAGGCTGAACCCACTGGGACCACACATCTTGAGGTGTGGCACGCAGGATGATGCTGTTTTGGTGGACATGCATGGTTGACCCCTTTCGTCATTGCATGTTAGCGGCTGTGGTCTTGTTGTTTTCTTACAGGCCAAAGGGAAAGTTTGCCGTTGTGATCAACCAGTTTCAAGACTTTTGGACCGGGTCAAAGTCGTGTCGGGCCCTCAGCACAGTTCACTTGGGTCAGCGCCGTTCCAGCCCCGCACTTGCCAGGACGCCCTGACCACCAGCATCCTTGCAGCGGACGGTACACTGCAGCACTTCCGGTGGAAGTCACCTTCGGGGCCCTGTGAAGCCTGGCCGGTTCAGCTGCTGTTTCCGTCACCCTGGTCAACACGTTCTACCAGCACACCTGCCCGTGCCGGCTGAGTCAGCGTCATCCTGGGTACAAAGTGCGTCAGGCTTCACTGAAGGTGTTCGACCGCTGGCAGGTGGGCGCTCCCGTCATTGGGTCATCCAGCCAGATGCAGGCTCTGCACCCCCGGGTTCATCCTCAGGCTGCTCACTCAGGTCATGCAGGCTGCCATTGAGCAGGACCTTAAACTCAACATTGAGGCTGGGGGTGACCTCCTGCTGGCGCGGACAGGGGGTGCTCCCACCAGCATCCCCGATTTCTGACGGCAGCCATCAGAGGACAGGGGCAAATGAGAGGACCAGGGGTCATCAGACCCCTGGTCCTTTGCTGTCCTTTATTCTCTGAAGCTGCCGTCTGTGCGGGTGACGGTTCCGGAGGCGGGGGTGGTGAAGGTGCGGTTCCCTCCCGTTTCCCATTTCACGGAGGCCCCGCTGTCTCCGGGCACTTTGATGTACTTGTACTCCAGGTAGGTGCTCTTCGGCAAGTCCACCGTGGCTTTCCAGGTGCACACCGATCCTGAGCAGTTGCTGGGCGTCATGGTGACGGCGTTGGTGGTGTTCCAGTTGCCGAGGTCGGGGTTGCTGCCGACCAGTTTGATGTTCTGACCGAACCAGGTGCTGGCCGTGACCTGGAAGGTGGTGGGGATGCTGGTGCCGCAGTTGGTGCATCCTCCACTGGTGGTGTAAATGGCCATGGTGCGGGCAGGCACGGTCACGGGAATCTGGCCTGACCCGTTCACCTGCACGGAAGCGGGTGCCCCGGATCCCAACTGGTCATTGAGGGTGGTCCCGGCAGCGAGTTTGCCCTGGGTGTTGAGGGTGACGGTGGCAGGGCTGCCGCTGGTGTTCATCACCACCACGGCCTGGTTGTTGCTGGCGCTCCTGAGGAAGGCGAAAACGTTCTGCCCTCCGTTGGGCCGCCACAGTTCACTGTAAGAGCCTTTCCACAGGGCTTCGTTGTTGGTGCGCACACTGGCGAGTTTGCGCACGTGGTCCACGGTGCTCTGGGGGGTGCCTCCTCCGGCCAGGAAACCCCCCTGGGGGGTGCTGCGTCCCGTCTGGTCCCACGCCCAGGAGGGCATGTCGTAACGGTTGTCGGGGTCGCCTGCCCCATACATGCCGAGTTCGTCTCCGTAGTAGAGTTGGGGAATCCCGGGCAGGGTGAAGAGGAGGCCGAGGGCCAGCTGGTAACGGGAGCGGATTTCGCTTTCGGGCACCCCGGAGCCGGGTTCGTTCACGAAGCGGGGCACGTCGTGGCTGTCCAGCAGGTTGATTTGGAGCAAGGCCCGGTCGAGTCCGAGGGTGCCCACGTAATCCTGCACTTTGGCGGCCAGACCGTCGAGGCTTCCCCCTTTGCCAATGGCGTTCACCAGGGCCACCCTGAGGGGCATGTTGATGGTGGAGTCAAAGCCGGCATCCAGGTAGGGTTTGAGCTGGCCAGCGTTGTCTTCGTAGTAGGCTTCGGCGGTGATGAAGGTGTTCGGGCGGGCCTGGTTGATGCCGGGAATCCAGTGGTTTTGCCAGAACGGCATGCTGACGTGTTTGGCGGTGTCCATGCGGATGGCGTCGATGGGGTACTGGCTGGCCCAGGCTTTGGAGACGTTGACCAGATAGTCCCGCACCCACCAGTCTTCTTCACGGAAATCCGGCAGGCCGTAGAGGGGGCAAACCACGTCGTTGAGGCAGCTGGTGTGGAACCAGTCGGGGTGCTGTCGGGTGATTTCGGCCCCGTAGCCGGCGTGGTTGACCACCATGTCCATCATGAATTTCATGTTGTTGTTGTGGAGGTCTCCCAGCAACCCATGCAGTTCGCTGCTGCTTCCGAGTTTGGGTTCGACGTTGGTGTTGAACGGGTCCCGGTAGTTGATCCAGTAGCCGTGGTAACCGCAGGAGGTGTTGTAGAGTCCGACCTGTTCGTAGACGGGGGTGCTCCAAATGGTGGTGGCCCCGAGGTACTTGATGTAACCCAGTTTCTGCCTGAGGCCTGCGAGGTCACCCCCGTGGAATTTGGTTTTGCTGTTGGGGTCAAAGCAGTTGGGCTGTCCGGCGTTGTCGTTTGTGGTGTTGCCGTTGTAGAAGCGGTCGGGGAGCACCAGGTAAATGATCTGTTTGCGCCAGGTGTCAATGTTGCTTCCGGAGACGGTCTGGGGCTCCGGGGTGGGGGATGGGGGCACCTGGGAGGTGGTGCAGGCGACAAGGCTGAGGGTCAACAGGGTCAGCAATCCATGGTTCAAACGCATGTGATCTCCTTGTGGATATGTCATTTTTTTGTAACGGGTTCAAAATGATGATAGGAGATCAGAGCAAAGATTGGAAGCAGTTCCAGGGTATGAACTTTTGATTTGCATAGACATGTGCTTGACTTTTTGATTCCACATTCCTTGAAAACTTCTTTCAGACTTCAATTCTTCCCGTTATATTGAACTCGGTTCAATAAAAAAATCTATGTCGTTTGACAAAGCGTAAAACCAATCGCCTACCTCGCTTCTTTTCCATCACTCCTGTTCAATAGGATTGTTCGTTACTTTTCAACAGACCACAACAGCGGCATTTTGCCGACCAGAAGTTCTCTGCACAGCTCCACTTGCCAAACTGGCTTTCACAACACTCTCCCAGAAGCGTTTCCACGACAGCAGGATCCGCCGCTCCCACTTGAACAGGACCCTCTTGACCCCTGCCATCCACCCGTGACACAACGATTGAGCCGCAACCGAGAATCCTTTACAGTGAAGCCATGAAAGGACCAAGGGCAAACTCCCGGGTGTTTGAGCAGGGGACCCAGCAAAACCCCACCCAACCCCAGCCCCATCTGCCCCGCCCCACTTGCAGTGGCTTGCTTCTCAACCCAAACCCTGGGAGTAGCGTCGCTCAACCCCTGCACGGCTCAAAACCCCGACGGTTGCCTGACCGGGGCAGCTCTCACAAGAACATCAGCGCCACACAGTTCCCCACCTGGACGAATCAAACGACCTTACCGTGGGCAGAGGCATGGCTGCAGCGGCCCCCCGAAATGGAAGCGGTACCAAGACACACCCACAGACGAGAAGACCGAACCCACACCTGCAGAACCGGGCACCCCACCAGGCTGAAATGCCCCCTGAAACCACACACCTCCTTTCCCAAAAGGTCCCCGCACAGCCCACAACTCCCGGTTGCCCGGCCTCCTGACCCCACAGTCCTTCAACCGACCTCCCCTCACCGCCACCCCATCCAGGACCCCCGCAGGCCCACCCCATGGTCATGACCGAAACCCTGGCCCTCACCGGACTGGGGCTGTTCATGGGCTTCATGGTCCTGTGCGTGGCGTTGCTGATCCATCAGAGTCACCGCAAGCACCAACACGTCCTGAAGCGCTGGCAGGACCTGGCCCACCGCCACCACTGGACGTTTGCTCACCGCAACACAACCCCCCGCTGGGAAATCCGCTCCGCCACCTGGAAAGTCACCCACCTGGACTCCAGCCTGGAAGGCTTCGCCGACCAGGTGGTGTTTCATGCCCCCCTGAAAAAAAGCCCCCCCTTGGGAATTGTGGTGGCAAGACCAAAATGGAAACGCTGGCAAAAGACCCTTGCCTCCCCTCACCCGGCCCTGAAAACCCGGGATCTGGCTGCCCTGCAGGTGCCCCATCTGGAGGGTTTGCTCACCGGCCTGCAACACCGCCACGGGATTCCCGAACACCTGCACCAGCACTTCGTGGTGCTCGGGCATGGGGCGTCCCCATTGGTGTTGAGGGTCCTCGAGCAGCACGTGCAGCAGTGGCCCCCATCCCTTCAGGCCCACCGGCACCTGCACGTGCTGCTCGATCAACAGGGCCTCACCGTGCAGGTGGACGGCCTGGAATTCACCCCGGAGAACGTGCTTCCCCTGATTCAGCTGGCAGAACAATTGCTCGGCACCATGCAAGGAACCTGATGACAGAGGGGCACATGGAACAAACAAACTCCCACCCGTGGGTTGCCGCAAAGCGTGCACCCGGTGAAACCCCAACAGAAAGCATCCAGACCGGACGGACCACACTCAGGTGAAAACCGGGCCTGTCTGGCCTGACCCCCAGGAAAGAGCCAAAACGCCCTGTCTGGATTTTCTTCTCCCAACTTTTGGACCCCAGAGCGAGAGGCAAAGTGATTCAACGGATGAAAGTGCTCAAATGAACCCCCACGGAGACACCGCTCTTCTGGCCGTGATGTTGTTCCGCGACCTGCAAGACGCCCAGTTGGCCTGGCAGATGGCCAGCGAACTCCAATGACCCTCCACCCCCACCCGGGAAGCCCAGGGAACCTTCCTTTCCCTGTGTGAAGCAGGCCAGGTGGTGGGCATCCCTGCAGGACCCACCGGTGTCCCTTCCGGCGTGAAAAAAAGAACCCTGATCCTCCTGGCAACATTGCAAAACGCTGTTGAAACCCAGGGGGGTCGGGCCTGGCTTCAGACGCTTCGCCAGAAGGGCACCGGCACCGGAGAACTGGATGTGCTGCTGGCCCTCTGGGATGCCAGGCTGCTCCACAAACGATCAGGCGAAACCCCGTGACGTTCGCCTGCTGGCCCGGACCAGGGAACCCAAAGCCGTTGAGTGGGGAGCGTCGTGATCTTCAACAGTCAGGCAGGACCCTGAGCAAAGCAAGCCCCGTCTTGCACTCCGCCAGTGACGCTCAGGACCCTGAAAACGACCGACCTTCCCTCAGGTTTAGCTGCCCCCAGGGCGGCTGTTTCACTGAAGAGGACCCTTGGTTCAGATTTCCATTGAACCCGTCCAGCCCGTGTCTCTGACCATGAATTGAATTTTGTTTTGCACCTGTATCCAGACGGCTTCCCACATCTCATTTGATGTGTCCACGACCCTGATGCACCTGCCCCACGGCGTGCAATTGGGGTGCACGACAACCATTGGACTTTCCAGAGCTCCCGCTGAAGCGGCCGAGGTGGTTTTGTGACTCGAAGACTGGCAGGTGAATGTGCAGCTCAATGTGCTGGCAAATCAGGTGTTATGCGGCCGATGCCCTGGCAAAGCATCGGTCAGCACATGGAAAATTGAACGAATGCCCAGCCGAATGAATCAGCAGCATGTTGAGGTGATGTTGTCCCAGGTGTCCATGGGTTCGGTCCATGATTGAGGTAGATCTTGCCTGGATTCAGGGAGCGAAGGACCAGACGAGCCACCAGCAGGCCAGAGGGTTCACTTTGAGCCAACTGCTTGAGACATTTGCAACGGCTGTGTGACACCTCAAACAGCTGCAGAAGGGGAACCCATGGACCGAACCCATTGTCCTGCCCTGGATCATGTTCAGAGTCATGGCAGTCAAAACGTGTGGTTTGCGAGGTTCAAGGGAGAGATGGAGCTGAGGAGGTCAAACAGGAGAGCGTTTCATTCCGGGGGGTGTAAACTGCCCTTGTGCCGGAAGCCACCTCCCCACAGGTCTACCAATTCAAAGCCATCTTGCAGGGCATCACCCCCATGATCTGGAGGCGTTTCACTGTCCCAGACACTCTACCGCTCCCACAACTACACATGGTCCTACAGACCCTCATGGGCTGGGAGAACATTCACCTCTACACCTTTCGCATTCACGGTTCCACCTACGGCAGCGCTTCGGGTGGAGCTTTCTTGGACATCCCCATCAAACAGTTCCGCTTCCAGCCCAAGGAAAAATTGCTTTACACCTATGACTTCTCTGCGTTCCCGCGCAGGACCTCATGGGAAATTGAACTCCGACTGGAACACATCAGCACAAATGTTCCCGCTGAGAAGTACATCTGCTGCCTGGAAGGGGCCAGAAGTGGTCCTCTGGAAGATCTGGGCGGCCCAGCAGGCTACCGTCAGTGGCTCCTGAGTCGGTATTCTGACGAAGCCCTGAAACCCCTGGTCCGCATGGCTGAGGTTGTGGATGTGATCCTACAGCAAACCGAGGGTTCCATTCGGGACCATATCGATCTGGACGAACTGCAGGACCTGAGAGACCAGTTGGACAGCTGGCACGAAGAAGACCCAGAACATTTCGATCTGATAGAGGTCAACCAGGACTTGCAGGACTGGCAGAACCGCTGGTTCTCACAGCAGCCCTAGCATCACTTCTTCAGGTGCCGGTAAAGGGTCATTTTGGACACCTGAAAGGCTTCTGCCACCTCAGCCATGGTCGCCTGTGGATGCTTCAGCATCTCCTGGGCCAACTCCACTTGTTTCTGGGTCAGGGATTTTGGTCTCCCACCCAAACGACCTCTGGCTCGGGCGGCCTGCAATCCTGCAAGGGTGCGTTCCCGAATCAGGCTGCGTTCAAATTCTGCCAGGGCACCAAACAGGTGAAAGAACAGGGTTCCACCCGCCGTGCTGGTGTCAATCTTTTCCTGCAGCACCACCAGGTGCATGTTGTGCCTCTCCAGATGCTGGGCAATCTCGATGAGGTGCTGCAAACTGCGGCCCAGTCGATCCAATCTCCAAATGACCAGGGCATCGCCCTCCCAAAGATAATTCAGGGCTTCTTTGAGTCCTGGTCGCTGGTCTTTGTCTTTGCTGCCGCTCAGGTGGTCGGTGAAGATCTTGTGGCAACCGTGGTTTTGAAGGGCATCGATCTGCAATTCAAGGTTCTGGTCCTGGGTGGAAACCCGGGCATAACCAACCTGCTGGTGTGTCATGCTTAAGAGTAACAAAACCTGGTCCAGAAGGGTTTTTGTGGTGTTGATTGTGTGATGGGTTTTGTGATGATTTTTCGTTCAGAAACCGAGACTTTTAAGTGACCTGAAGTTGAGCAACAAAAACGCTGGGACTCTGTTGGCGAATTCGACCTGTTGCCCTTCTGGCAGAAGATAAACACTGAAAGTACCAAAATGGGCTATGTCCCTAAAATCTCATCCCATTCCCATGATCCCCAAGACCACCCGACACGTCGCTCAAGCTGTTTTTCCCCAGCCCGCGCCAGCCATGCGTTTTCGCGATGAATTTGAGGGCTTCTTGCAGCAGCTGGATTTCGCAGCACTCTATCCTGTCCGCGGGAAGCCGGCCCTGCCCCCATGGCGGCTCTTGTTGGTGACGATCCTCCAGTTCAGTGAAAATCTGACTGACCGAGAGGCGGCACATGCCGTCAAAGCCCGGCTAGATTGGAAATATGCCCTGTCCCTGGACTTGAAAGACCCCGGCTTCCATTACAGCGTACTCAGCGAATTCCGTGACCGCCTCCTCAAACAGGAAAATCTCCTGGCCTACCTGGATGTTTTCCTGCAGTGCTGCAAAGACAAGGGCCTCCTCAAAACCCGAGGCAAACAACGCACTGACTCCACCCATGTGCTGGCCCAGCTTCGGGTGATGAACCGTTACGAGTTGGTGGCTGAAACCCTGCGCGCTGTGCTGAACACGCTGGCCACCCATTACCCTGAGTGGATCAGAGACTATATACCAAAGCACTGGTACGAAAAATACGCCCACCGCTTTGAAAATTACCGCCTGCCCAAAAAAGAATGGGATAGAGCAGACTTCCTGCGGAGGGTGGGCATGGACGGCTATTACATGCTTTGTGCCCTGGAACAGGACAGCGCAAAAGAAATCCTTCAAAAACAGTTCTCCGAAGTCGAGGCTTTTCAACACATCTGGAAGCGCCACTTCCGACGAACCTCCAGGGGGGTCGAGTTGATTCCCAGTGATGAACTGCCTCCAGCACGGCTTGGGGTGGAATCCCCTTATGAAAGTGAAGCCAAGTACAGCACCAAGCGGGGCAAAGAGTGGGTGGGCTATAAGGTCCACTACACCGAAACCTGCGATGAGGACCTGCCCCATTTGATCGTGCATATCGATACCACCACCGCTGAAGCCAACGATGCCCCCCGCTTAGAGCTCATCCACCAAGCCTTGCAAAAGCGGGCTTTGTTGCCTGCCCAGCACTGGGTGGATGCCGGTTACGTGAGTGCGGAGCAACTCTGTCAGTCTCAGAACCAGTATGGCATTGGGCTGATTGGTCCTCCCAGAGGCACCCGGAAGTGGCAGAAGGGACCAGACGACCGATTTGACTTGAGGGATTTCAGGGTGCTTTGGGACGAGGAAAAAGTAATTTGTCCCAGTGGGTCAACCTCGATCTCCTGGAAAGCCCAGACCTCCAAACAACGAGGGCCTTCCATCCTAGCGAAGTTTCGAGGCCAAGAATGTCTTGGATGTGCCCTGCGCAAAAAATGCACGACCTCAACCCGGGGAAAGCAACTGGTTTTTCTGCCTCGGGACAGGCAGGAAGCCCTGTTCGAGGCGCGTGACCTGCTGAATTCTGAAGAGGGCAAAAAGCTCTACCAGTTGCGGGCGGGGGTGGAAAGCGTATTCTCACAGGGGGTCAGGGCTTTTGGGCTCCGAAAAAGCCGATACCGAGGGCTGGCCAAGACCCATCAGCAGAACATCTTTGTCGCGCTAGCCATGAATTACAGTCGTCTGGAAGATTGGTTTGCTGGAAATCGCCCTCAACCCACACGGATTTCAGCTTTGACGCGTGCTCAGCCGATCCGGGTGAAACAAGCCCGGCGAAAAACAAATCTAGCCCCTGAAGCCCATCTGTAAAAGAATTCAGGTAGGGTCACTGCTACCAGGGATGATATCGCCTGCAGGAAAATGGTTTGGTCCTGGGGAAGTCACCTTTTTTTCTTCTTCCTGCAGGACCTTTAAGGCAACGCCAATGAAGTTGTAGCCCAGTTCGGTGAAACGTAGGCGACCTGATTTACGGTACAACAGTGGTCCTCCCACTGTGCTTTCCAGGGCCTGAATCCGGGCTTTGACCAGGGTCGAAGTCAGGCCCAGAGAGGCGGCAGCTTTTCTGTAAGTGCCCTGTGCGTAAAGTGGGTAGTCCGCTGGAATCATTCCGCATAGGGTGAGCAAAATAGCGTGGGAGTGGGTAAAATTCGATTTGTGAAGAACGAAAAAAACCACTCCCACTGTCCAGTTTAACTTGCCTCGCCCCCCACTGCCAGGACCACCTTCAACCTGGACGAGACAACCTCATCGTTCGCAAGACCTACGGCAAGCACCACTGGCGTCTTCTCAAGTGCAAAACCTGTGGCACCGAGTTCAGTGAGCGTAAAGGAACACCCCTGTGGAACAGCAAGATTGACCAGGATGTCTTCATCAAAGTGGCTGAAACGCTCTGTGAGGGCAATTCTATCTCTGCCACAGTGAGGCTGTGCAAGGTCCACCACGACACCGTCGAGCGCATCATCCTGGTCACCGGTCAACACGCCAGGAACCTGCATGACCACAAAGCGGTGGGGCTGAAAACCACCGCCCTGCAGGCAGATGGGTACGGCTTCTACGGCAACAAAAGCCAGCAGCTGTGGGAAGCCACGGTGATCGATCCGTACAGCAAATTCCTGGTCTCTCTGCGTCTGGGCGTGAGAGATGAGCCTTTGATTCGCTGCCTGCTGCAGGACGCTCGGGACCGTCTGGTCAATCCTCAAAACTTGGCTTTTCTAACCGATGGGGGGCACGGCTATGCCACCCTGTTCCCAGAGATTTTTGGTGTGCCATACAGGGCGAAGAGACAGGGTGGGAAAGGCCGACCTCCCAAAGTGAAGTACCGGATTCCCCGGATGCTGGCCCATGTCCAGCTGATGAAGGTGCGGGTGGTGTGGCATTGGTAAGGACAGGAGTAAACTGGAAATATGATCACATGCCCCCGATGCCAATCGGGCAGGATCGTCAAGAATGGCTTCACGCACAACCACGTCCAGAACTACAAATGCAAATCCTGCTCCAGACAGTTTGTTCTCGACCGCAAGCACCCTCCCATCACCCAGGCCACGCTAGACCTGATCGACAAGCTCCTCCTGGAACGCATATCCCTCCGGGGGATTGTCCGGGTCACCGGTGTGTCTCATCGGTGGTTCTTTGACTACCTCAAGAAAAAATATGCCGAAGTCCCCCAGAAATTCGAGGAATTCAGCAAGCAGGAAGTCGAAGAACGCACTGAAAAAAAGGGGGCTTCATCGTTGAATGCGACGAAGTCCAAACCTACGTCCAGAAGAAGCAAAACCGCTGGTGGATCTGGCTAGCGTTGGACCGCCACACTCGTGAGATCGTAGGACTACACGTCAATCAACGCACCGAGGAAGGGGTCAAAGGGCTGTGGGACAGCCTGCTGACCCCTTTTGTGGATGCGGAGTGTCATACCGACGGATGGAAAGCCTATCGAGGGGTGGTGTTTGGAGCACTGCACCAGGTGGGTGGGACCCAACACATGGAGCGATTTAACTTGACGTTGAGACAGAGGATGTCTCGTCTGGTACGCAGAAACCTGGCATTTTCGAAGAAGCTGGAGAATCTAATTGCACATTTGTGGCTTTTCGCTCACCACTACAACCGAAATCGCAGGTCATCCTGATTTTTGCCACACCACCAAGGTGCGGGAAGGCAGAAGCCTCAAGACCGTGGACATCCGCCACACGCATGGCACCACAGGTCGGATCAATTTAGAGCTGGAACGACTGGGGTACAACACCCCCAACACTTCCGCTGTGGAGCGCCAGAATGCGACCGCCAGGCAACACACGCCACACATGCACCGCAAAGGGCTGGCTTTTGCCCACAAGAGAATCACCCGTGTGGGACTGGCGGAATTGGTCCGACTGGACTACAACTGGGTGAAAACCTGCCGCAGTTTGAAGGTAGAGCTACCCGAGAAGATGGGGCGTCAGAAGTACCTGAAGAGAACACC
Organism: Deinococcus cellulosilyticus NBRC 106333 = KACC 11606; assembly: GCF_007990775.1. NCBI lineage: Bacteria > Thermotogati > Deinococcota > Deinococci > Deinococcales > Deinococcaceae > Deinococcus > Deinococcus cellulosilyticus. Next base: position 184,579 of record NZ_BJXB01000004.1, read on the forward strand.
CGCAATGGTAGTGGGGCTGACAGATCGGGTTTTCACCCTGGGTGAATTGCTTGCCACACCCATTCACGCCCTGGGGGGTGCGGGATAATTCCAGCGAACTACCGTAAAGTGCCTCAGAGGCTTCAAGTTGCTGGAGGTCCATGGACCTCATTGTAGAAAATCAGATGACAACAGTGTTCTTGAAAAGTAAACGCTCTCGATGTCATCAGGAACGGCAAAGCACCTCAGGACCGACAGGCAGTTCAGTTTGATGCAGGAAATGAGAAGTTCTGCCGAATTCGCCAACAGAGTCCGCTGGTTTTTGTTAGGCCCAACCGGACAGAAAGGAGAAGCGATGCACTTCACCCTCAAACTGGAAGTCACCGACGACACAGGCCACACCACCCTCACCGACCTGATCACCCTTCACCGGGGTGACCTCACCGCAGAGACACTGGGCTTGCAGTTGTCAGAAAGCCATCAACTGCTCCAGGCCCTGCAAAACCAGATGCTGGCCACCCAACTCCAGAGCTTCCTGGTGAGTCAAAAGCAGTGCCTCACCTGTGGGAAAACCCTACACAGCAAAGGCCAGCACCACAAAAACATTCGCACCCTGTTCGGGGACTTCAAGGTGTCCAGCCCTCGGCTGAAACGCTGCCCATGCTCCTCACAAGCCCAGAAGACCAGCAGTCCACTTTCAACCCTGTTGCCAGAGAAGATGACGCCTGAATTGTGGTTCATGGAGAGCAAGTGGGCTGCACTGGCCGCTTATGGGGTGGCCACCCAATGCCTCAAGGATGCTTTTCCAGTCGGCAAGGCCCTGAGCAAAGTCACCTTGCGCAGGCACACCCTAAAACTGGCCAGGCGATGTGAAAGCCGACCCTTGCCAGACCAGAGGCTGTTGGGTGGCAGAAGTGAGCGTTCCTTGCAGACCATGCCTTTGCCCAATGGCCCATTGATGGTGGGACTGGATGGGGGTTATGTGCGCAAGCCAGGCAAACAGGGTTTCTTCGAGGTGATTGCTGGGAAAAGCCATCTACAATTTACCCGCGACCCCGAAGCTGTTTTACCACCTGTGCGGTGTTTTGCTTTCGTGCAGGGGATGGGGGCTTCAGCACAGCAACGTCTGTTGGGGGTGTTCAAAGAGCAGGGCTTCCAGTCGAACCAGACCATGCTGTTCCTGTCGGATGGCGGGGATTCCCTGCGGCAGATTCAGCGGGACTTCTGTGCCGTTTCAGAGCACATTCTGGACTGGTTTCACCTGACCATGCGTTTGACGGTGCTGGGCCAGTGTTCACGGGGTTTACCAGCATTGAAACCAACAGAGACAGCATTCACACCAGAAGAGGTGGGAGCACAGCTCACCCGCATCAAGCACTACTTGTGGCATGGAAACACGGTGGTGGCCCTGGAAACTCTGGACGAGCTGGTGGAGCCGCTCAACTGGGTCGACAAGTTACCTGCCCCCTGGCAAAGGATATTAAACCTGTTGAAGGACTTGCAGACCTATGTGACCCGAAACCGAGGCTACATCGTGAATTACGGGGAGCGGTACCGCAACAAAGAGGAGATCAGCAGTGCCTTTGTGGAATCCACGGTGAACTGGGTGATCAGCAAGCGGTTCTGCAAGAAGCAACAGATGGGCTGGACGGTTTCCGGTGCCCATTTGCTGTTGCAGGTCCGTACACAAGTCTTGAATGATGAGCTGGAACAGACTTTTCAAGGCTGGTATCCTGGCTTCCACAAGCCTGCAGCCTGACCATCCAGCGGTCTGGCCACAGAACAGTTGCGGAGACCTCCAGTTTCGCTGGTCTGTTGGGCTCAAGGGGCAAGATCTGGCAAGAGATACCCACTGGTGTGTAGCTCCCCTCGCCAGATGGCACAGTGCAAGACCTTGCCCAGCCTGGACTGTTTGCCATGATGGGTGTGCGCAGACAGCCTCCCTGCCACCTGTCCTTGAGGGTCCAGGAGGGTGCTTTCCCACCGAATCTCTGATTTCAGGTCCATTCTCAATGGAAAACGCAAGGCTTGCAACTGGCCTGAAAGCTGGAAGGTTTCACCCCTCCACACCAGCTGCCCGGTGAAGGTCTGTGCATCCGAAGTCCACAAATGCACAGAACAGGATTCATCCGGGCCATCGTCGTGGCCCTCGGATTGCCAGAGGATGTCATTTCCTTGCAGGACGGTGGTCATGCCATGGGTGCCCAGAATCCACAGACCATCATGAAACAGGGCTTGCTCAAAACCGTGGGTGAGACACTCCGTTTGCTGATGCCGTCCATCTGACAGGGTGTACGTTCCCACCTGGCTGGGGGTCACATAGTGGAGCACCCTTCCAGAGAGGTGAAGGCCCACATAACCCTCTGCCCGGCCATAAAGGTCAAGGGTTTGCTGGGTTTCCCAGGTCATGGTGTTCAGCACCCGCACGGTGTTGTTCCAGTAACCCACCGCAAGGCGGTGGCTTTTGGGGTCGTGGCTGAGGAAAGTGGGGGCATTTTGGTGTGGATCATTCGGCATGAAAAGTCCAGGCAAAGTGGCTTTGACCTCCCCGGATGCCACGTCCACAATCTGGTAAATGAACCCTTTGGAGTCCTCCGGGGAGGAGACCTGCAAGCCGTATGTTCCATCTTCACTGAGGTCAGAGATGCCTATGTTGCGTTTTGCAACTGGCCTCTCCTGGAGGAGATCCCCTGAAAGGGCGTCATAGGCCACCTGTTCAGGATAGGTGAGGGCTGTGGAACCGTCCCTGGACACCCTGGCACTCCAGGGGTGCGTCCTGATGACTTCCAGGGTTCCGGGTGCACCACCGTAGTGTGCTCTCCGGAGAAGACCACCAGGTCATCCTGATGGTAGGCGGTGCGGCTTGCCCACAGGGGTTCAGTTTTTTGTAGGATTTCACCGGTACGCAAGTCGCGAATGAAAATTCCAGTGCCGAGCACCTGAATCAAACGGTGGCGCTTGACGTCCACAGTCATGCTGATGAAGCTGGCCAAGGCTTTGAGGGTTCCAGACCAGTGGGTGTCCCGTAAGGGGTACGGGATGACCAGGGGCACGTTCCAACTGAGTTGCAGGTATCGGTAAAAACGTTGAATGGGATTGAGTTTTTCGGTGGTAAAGAATATGGTTTTCATGATCCATTTTAGATCAAGAAGGGATGCGCATCAAAGGGTGTCATGAAATTCCCTGCTTGACCAGAAGAGGATGGGTTGCGCATAAACCCCCCGGAATGAAACGCTCTCCATATTGTGAGATTTCATTGTCTTCCATGGTCGAGGGCTCCTGAAGTGCAAATTGGCCTCCAGTATAGCGGTTTGCGCCATCAGAGAAGCTCTATAGTGAGAAGGTTGCCGTTCACCAAAAGGCCGGAAGACCCACAACCAGGACCCTCCCGCTCTTTTGGTGAAGTGAGAACAGCAACCCACCAGACACCAGACGTTGAGATGATTCAGGGGTCAAGCAGCGATTCAAGACAGGTCATTGCAGGGTCGAGGTCAATGGCCTCACAGGTCACCACGTCAAAACACCTTATGATGCATGTCGCAGGTCCATCTCACACCATCGACTGTGTGTTCAGATGTGGGCAAGGTGCAAAACCCGTCACTTGACCTGACAAACACAATGGAGGATTTTATGGTTCAACAAGACGATCTGGCGATTCCCACACTGCCGTGTCGTTCCGTCAGCACCACCACCGAATTCTATCGCAGGCTAGGATTTGAAGGCGGTGCGCACGCATTCAACGGCGATTACGCAATCCTCAAACGGGGTTCCATTGAACTGCACTTCTTCACCCACCCTCACCTGGTGCCCACGGAGTCCTTTGCAGGCTGCTACATCCGTGTCAACGACATCCAGAGCATTCTTGAGGCTTGCTCAGCCAGCGGCTTACCGAACGCAGGGATCCCACGAATGAATCCTCTGGAAGACAAACCCTGGGGTCTCAGGGAGTTTGCTGTGGTCGACCCGGACGGCAACCTGTTGCGCATCGGTCAGGTCATCCAGCAATAGCTGCATCTGATGTGACTGCCTGGCCCTGCTTCTTCTGGAGTCGGCCGGGCAGTCACCAAAACAGATCCATGTTCCGCCAGTGCCGCACCCATTTTTGACCCTCCGGCCAGGTCCACAAGGCGCTTGCCGGGTCATTGTGGTGTCTGCTGTGCATTTCTGGTGTCCGGATTTTGAATGCCCCGATGGACACACAAGGGGTCAAAATTCACATTGAGAGGCAGTCTGGTGCTGTGCAGCGTCACCTGAACGGGATGTGTTTTGACCGGAAGGATTTCGGAAGCAGGCGACGGCGTGGACAGTTGGGATGCGGGCTGGGTGGTGGGGACTGTGGGAGCATGACGGGCCCTGTTGTTGCTGGAAGGAGATCATCCTCGAGGTTTAGCTTTTCCTGATGCGGTACACCTGGACATACCCACCCTGGCTGGACAGGTAAAGGGTGTCCTCTTTTGCGCCCAGGGCCGCGCCGCTCAGGTCCCGCAGTGTGAGGGGAGACGTGGCAGCGTTCAGTTTGCCGGTGTTCCACAGTTGCACGGTGGTCTCCCCCTGCAGTAGCAGAAATTGCCCACTGGGGCTCAGGGTGAGGGTGTGGGCCTCGGTTCCGGTGGCCACGGTGCTCCATTTGGCTTTTTTCAGGTCGTAGACAAACAGGGTGCTGGTGTTGAAGCCCACAGCATAAAGACGGTGGTTTTTTACGTCCTGCACCAGGTCCCTCACTTCAGCCGTGGGCACCCTGATGCCGGTTTTTTTCAGGGTGTTCTTGTTGGGGTGGAGCAGAAACAGTTCGCTTTTGCCATTGTAGGTGTAGGTGGTCTCGCTGGACACCGACAGTCCCTTCATTTCCTCATTGCCCACCACCAAGGTTTTGTTGCTGGCAGGGTCAAAGGCCACCAGCATCCCCTGGTCGTTGCGGAAGTGGTACTTGCCCTGGGCCACCTTGCTGTACACCGGAGGGTTTTCTGGGGTCAGGCTGACCTTCCGGGCAACCACCGTGGTTTTGCCGGTGGCAGGGGTAAAACGGGTGGCAGTGTTGCTGGTCAAATACAGGTCTTTGCCCAGTTTGTGCATCCGAAAAGCGGCAGACTCCTGAAGGTTCAGGTGGGTTTTCAGGGCACCAGTGGTCAGGTTCATGCTGGCCAGGGCATGCCCTGGACCCTGCTTCACATCCAGCCACAGGGTCTGGCCGTCCAGCAACAGGGCATGAATAGGCGGGGTGTGATCCCTTTTCCAAAGGGGTTTGCCTTGCAGGTCCAGCACCCGCAGCAAGGTGGGGGTGTAATTGAACACCCCGGCCGGTTGCAGTCCGACATACCCGGCAGTGAAAGGCAGTTTTGTGCTGGACTTTGTGGCCAGATCCATCAGGTGGGCCACACCTGCTTTGAGGTACACCACATGGGTGTCATTGAGGTCCAGCACACGGCCTGTCTGGAAGGGGGCAGAGGCCAGCAAGACCCGCACTTCACCTGTCTCCGGGTTCATGCGTTTCAACTTCCCGTTGTGCAGGTACGTCAGGTGCTGGCAGGATGGATCAATGAACACCTGGTCGGGGTCCACCGGAAGGTTCAGTTTCACCCGTTTTCGGCGGGTGTTTTCGAAATACAGGGACACTTCGTCGGACGCAAAGCCCCGGTCTCCACACAGGTTGAAAAGTTGCTGCGCTGCCCAGGTCGCTGATCTGGTGACTTTTCCAGACCGCACATCCACAAAAGACGGAGGGCCATCCCCGGAAACCACCAGTTGACCCCTCAAGAAACCCACAGGGCTGACGTTGCCCTCCAGTTGGATATTGTGCAGCACCTTGTTTTGCCTCAGGTCCACCAGTTGACAGCGGTGCAATGCACAGAACCCAAACCATTGATCGGTGATGTCAAATGTGGCTCCCTGCACGTCCGATGCATCCAGCCACAACCGGGTTTTGCCTGTCTGTCCATCCATCAGGCGGATGCCCAGGGGGGAGACCGCAGCCACCAGCCCTCCACTGGGGCTGCTGGTGACAAACTCCAACTGTCCTTCACCCAGGGTCTGGGTTCGGGTCAACCGGTGGGTCTGGGCCAGCGCAGAAAGACAAAGGCAGGTGACCAAAAAAGCAGTGGTGGTTTTGGCAAATTGATGCATGGTGTCACACCATCCCTTATTTGTGGCAGTCATCTGTGGGCGGCCCAGGTGAATTTGAGGATCTTTCCATCTTTAACCAGCCTCACCCACCCTCTCCAGAATCACCTGGGAAGGCATGATCTCCGATGGGTCTGTTGCGTCCATTTGAAAGAGCAAATTCCAGGGTTCCAGTCCACCTGTTGGAACAAAGCAGTCATCCCATAAGACGGGAACACCACCGATTTTGACCCCCTGCAAGGGATCACCATGTCCAGGTGGTGGCAGGTCAGGAAGAAGACATCCCAGAAGACCTGGACTGGGATGAGCCGTCTGCCAGATATCAGGGGTGGCAACCCATTTTCCGTCCACCCAGTCATCCTGCTCAGCCACTGTGGGACCTGTGGCTTGAAGGACTGAAGGCCGGTCATACATTCCGGGTTGCCACCCCACGCCCCAGGCTTGATCGTCATTGGTGTCCAGATCAGCATCGTACAGGTCCAGAAAAATGGAGGCCATTTTGGCTTCCATTTCCCCAAAAATCTCAGGTTTCGGCTCAATCTGCCCCAGAAAAGCGATGGGCCTGTTGAACCTCCCGCTGAAAGGCCATACAGGTTCAGCAATCCGCCCCCCAAACCTGGTGATGGGTGTGGTGATGGGCTCTGCCGAAGGTTCGAATGCCATTCCTTTCAGAACAGGTTTCAAGGTGTTTTCTTTGCTGAACCCACAACAGGGCCTGAAAGGTTCTGAGGTTTTGAGGATTCGGTCCTCCTGATGAAGTCCGGAAACGTTCGATTCATGGTGCATGCTCGTGTTCCGATGATTGGGGACATCCAGCTTACGTGTTTTTCTTGCTGGTTCGGGCCCAGAGGAAGCCAGTGAGGGGGGCCAGGATGGAGATCAGGTAGAAGGCCAGGATGGAGATGCCGAGGGTGTGGTCTCGGTCGTTGGTGGTGAGCAGGGTGTACAGGGGATACAGGGTGACCAGCAGAAGCAGAGCGGTCAGGGGGAGCTTGTATTTTTGCATGATGCCTCCTGTTTTGAGGGTAGCATGGGGGGCTGGGGTTTTGCTGAGTCCATGGTTCCTACGATAAAGGGCCTTATCGTAGGAAAAAGGGACGTTTTTTGTTCAGAGGGCTTTTAAGAACATGGCAATTGTGCCAAGATGTGTTTCACCTGATTTGTTTTTGAAGGACCTTCCTGGGCATTTTAGGCACACATAAATTTCTCATGTTTGCAGCCTGGCTCCCCTCTAAGTCTCCAGACATCCCCCAAGTCCCCATCCTGGGAAAATCCCCGCCCCCGTCCTCCATCCAGACAACACTCCTCCCGTCTGATCCGTGGCAACTCTGGTGCTTCCCGGTGAACCCAACAGCAGGCGAAAACACCTCAAACCAGAAGAAATATGTACGCGCATACAAATATGTCTCAAACAGCAAACTTTTAAAGGGTCAACACTGAAGCAAAAAGGCCAACTTGGTTCCAGGAAACGCCTGGCCTTTGTCCCTTCGAAGTTTCACCACATTGCCACATCTCACCCCAGAGCCCTCACATTGACCGGGCCTGGTCAGGCTGTCACCCTGAGAGCATGTCCAACGATGCCCATCGCCTGCCCGTGCGGCCCCAGCGTCACCCTGATGAGTCGTTCAGTTCCTGGGTGCAACGCACTGCCTTCAGCAATGGGCTGAGGACCAGCGACCTCTTTCCCGCCAAACCCAATCCGAACGAAAAATCCGGCTTGCCGCCCCGCCACTTCAAAACCGGCAACCTCGTCCATCTCGCGCAGGCCATGGATGTTGACGAATCCCTGATCGAACACAACATGAAATCCCACACCGTCCTGGAGACCACACCGATTTGCCCCCTGTGTCTGGCTGAACAGCCATACTTCCGCAAAACCTGGTTGAGTCACCACACCCTTCGGTGCATCAAACATGGGGTGCACTTGTTGTCCAACTGCACGTTCTGCGATCACAGGATCCCTGTGTACATGCCTTTCAAACACCGCATGCACCCCGATTTGATGCTGGCCCGTTTCCTGGATTGCCGGAGGTGCAAGCGGCCACTGGTCACCTGTCAGGCAGAACCGGACCAAGAGCCTCCCCTGCACTGGCAGTTGTATGCCATGCTGAACGGCTTCCGCCTGGAACCCCCCTTTGAGTCTTTGACGGTGCAGTTCGCGGGTGGGGTGTGGCCGGTTCGGGTGTTGTTTGTGCTGTACCACCAGGTGGTTTGCATGTACACCTTTCACGGCAAGGACCGCTTTGACCTCCTGTGGGAAGGACATTCTGATGGGCCGCAGGAAAATCCACTGGGGGAGCACTCCACCTGCAGGAGGGACAGCATCTCAAAAATTGCCCTGCTGGGGTGGTTTCTGGAGGGCTGGCCGTGGCGGGTGCACCGGCTCTTGCGGCATGTGGCTTACTCCACCCACCTGGTGGGGTTCGGTGAAGGAGACTGGGTTTCGGAGGTCATCAAGACGTTCACGCTGGGCCACGATCCCATCCGGAAGTTTCATTTGGGGTACATGCAAGAAACCCTGGACCGGGACAGGAACATTGAGCACGAGGATTTCCTGGACCACACCCAGAGGGTGTTTGTGCAGCCCTGTTTTCAGCGTTTGATGACCAGTTTGCGCCTATGGGATTTGGAGGAACTCCCGGTGTTGAATGTGGAAGATTGTGCCTGTGCCAGGCGCTGGAAGGAGGTAGGGTTTCTGGCTTCATCCAGGGATTGAGAGGAGCAAGCAAAGGGACACCAGGGAAGGCCCCTTTGCTTGACGGTGATATCAAATCAAACTGCAAAAACAGAGGATTTTGAGATCAGAACAGATTGCAACTGACAGCACCAGGTTGAAACCACAGGCCTCAGATCAACACATTGACATTCATCTATGTTTCAGGTACAGTGAACCCATGAGCCCAACAGTCCCTCTGATCCAACTGGACACCGAATTCGAATCTGCCCACCTGGAACAGGAGCAACTCGATCAGGTGGCCTGGATGTTCAAGGCCCTGTCGGACCCCATGCGCCTCAAGATCCTGCTGTTCATCTTTAAGCCCACCGGAAACTGCTGTGGCCCGGAGATCTGTGCCTGTGATCTGGAAACGGTCACTGGCCTCACCCAGCCCACGGTCAGCCATCACATGAAGTGCCTGATCTCTGCAGGTCTGGTGACTGGAGAGAAACGGGGCAAGTGGATGTACTACCAGATCAACAAAAAAGGCTTTGCTTTGATTCAGCGCTTTCTGCCCCTCGTTGGAGGCTAACCCCTCTTTTTTTCCCAGATACATTGATGACATTCGATGTATCAAAAGGAGTCCCAGCATGATCCAGATTCAGGAACACCTCACCACCACCCGCTTCCTCAAAGTCCTTGAAGACCAGAAGGACCTCCCCCTGGTCTTTCACCTCGGAGACGGCAAGGTGGTCCCTGTCGGATACCATGTCACCGAAATCAAAGCCGTGACCTTCGAAACCGTGGACTGCGGTGGCAAGGTGAACCAGTGGAAAGACACCATCGTGCAACTCTGGCGCTCCAACCGTGAAAAAGACGACCAGTACATGACCGCAGGCAAATTTCTGAAAATCTACTCTCAGGTCGCCTCCCGCGTGAATGTCCAGGGTGACGCCGAAATCAAATTTGAATATGGAGACGATGGCGCTCCAGCAGTGCATTTCGAAGTCTCTGACCTGCGTGTTTCAGATGGTCAGTTGCAAGTCCACCTGGACTGGGTGGGTGTGCGGTGCAAGGCTGCAGACCGCGCCCGTGAAGCTGCCGCACTGTCCGGACAACCTGCCAGTGCCTGCTGTGGCACCTCCTCCAGCCAGGACAGCAAATCCAGCGGTGGGTGTGGGTGCTGAAACCCTTCTATGGCTGGACCCTGGCCAGGGTCCTGGCCATCACCTGCACCCTCTCTTACGGAATCCTGTACTACACCTTTTCCGTGTTCACCCTCCCCATGGAAGAGGAACTCGGCTGGACGAGGGCCCAGACCAGCCTGGGTTTCTCCCTGGCACTGATTGTGTCTGGACTGCTGGGACCGATGTTTGGAAAACACGTGGACCACAAAGGAGCCCGGGGCGTGATGGCCCTGGGCTCCCTGCTGGGCAGTGCCACTGTGCTGCTGTGGGCCAACGTCCACACCCTCTGGCAGTACTACGCGGTGTGGACCCTGATGGGTGTCGCCTGGGCCGCAGTGTTCTACGATGTGGCTTTCACGGTCATCAACCACTGGTTCAGGCAACTCCGCTCCCGTGCCCTGCTCCTCATCACCCTCACCGCGGGGCTGGCCAGCACCATCTTCATACCGCTGTCCACCTGGCTGCTCGCCCACTTCAGCTGGAGGGACGCTTTGCTGGTCCTCGCAGGCCTGCTGGCCGTAGGCACCATCCTGCCCCACCTGATTTTCTTGCGCGGCTTTCCCCGGGAGATGGGCCAGACTGTGGACGGCCTGCCTGAAACGGTTGCTCCTCCCCATTCGGCTCCTGCAGCGAAACCCACAGCGGTCCTGAAAACTGCGGTGTTCTGGTGGCTGACGGTCTCTTTCATGTTCGGAGCTGCAAACAGCATTGCCCTGGCCGCCCACATGGTCCCGATGCTCTCTGAGCGAGGCTACAGTCCAGCCCTGATTGCCACCTCAGCAGCACTGGTGGGCTTCATGTCGCTCCCGGGGCGGGCCATTTTCACGCCGCTCAGCGAAAGGGTGTCCAGTTTGACCCTGACGGTGGTCACCCTCTCTGCGCAGGCACTGGCTTTCCTGGGGTTGCTGATTCTGCCCGGACAGGTGGGCCTGTGGCTGTTCGTGGCCCTGTTTGGCCTGTCCAATGGTGCCCTGACCCTTGCCCGTGCTTCCCTGATCGCAGACACCTTCGGTTCAACACACTACGGTTTCATCAGTGGAGCCATGAATTTGTGGGCCAGCATGGCCAAGGCCATTTTTCCAGTCCTCATCGGCTTTCTTTATCTGCGCTTCCAGGGGTACGGCCCGGTCCTCCTCGGCCTCAGTGTGCTCTCGCTGCTGTCCATCTTTGCGGTCTGGCAGGCAGGACGCTCCCACCTGAAGCTGAAAAATGCACCCATGCAAAACACCTGAAACCAGACTCCACCACCGTCAAAAAAGCAGCCCAGTGGGCTGCCTCTGGTGATTGCTGGACCTTCAGGCGTGTTCCACTTCGGCATGGGCCAGGAGTTTCTCAGCGGTCATGGCCGCACGGGTCCCCACACCCCCAACATCCTCCAGCACCGCTTCCAGAGCAAAACGGTTGCCGTGTGCATCTCCGAAAATGGCAGTTCTCATGCTTTCACCCTTTCTGCCCGCCCGGGGAACAGCAGGGGCATTTTATGCGTGGGCATGGTTGCGGTCCTTGAGGAATTCGGCGGTGAATGCTCCCAGGGCAGCCCCGATCAGGGGGCCGACCCAGAACACCCAGTGGTCTTTCCATTCGCCGGAGAACAGGGTCGGTCCGAAGGCACGGGCGGGATTCAACATCAGGCCGGTGAGGGGTCCTGCTGCAAAAATCAGGGTGGCGATGGTGAGGCCAACAATCAGGGGTGCTCCAGGGTTGGCCTGGTGGGTGCCGACCCGCACGATCACAAACGTGAGAATCAGGGTGCAGATGATTTCCACCGTGAGGGCCCTGGACCAGTCGAGGCCCGCAAAAAATCCGGGGGTGCCATAATTGACTTTCCTTGCAGCTTCGGGGAGCAGAAAGTACAGCAGGGCCATGGCACTGCTCGCTCCGGCAAGTTGAGCCAGGGTGTATCCGATGAATTCTTTGGCAGGAAGACGTCTGAGCAGCAGGAAGGCGAAACTGACAGCAGGATTGAAGTGCGCTCCAGAAATGTTGCCGACAGAGTAGGCCATGAACATCACACTCATGCCGTGCCCCAGGGCAATCCCGAGGAGCCCTGCGTCCAGCGTGCCGGTGGCAGTGAGCACGATGGCCCCCACCCCACCGAAGAGCAGCATGAAGGTCCCCAGGAATTCGGCGACCAGTTTCTGCCTCACGACAACGTGACCTCAGGGCTGTTCTCGTAGGTGGCTGGAATTTCCGTGCCGTGTTTGAGGGCCAGGATGAATTTTTCGAGTTGCTGTTTCATCTGGTCCCGCACGGTGTTCCACCTGTCCTGGCTGCCTCCACTGGGGTCGGTGAAGGGGTAGTGCAATTTGGTGGTTCTGGCAGGGTAGGCCGGGCACCTCTCTGCGGCACTGTCACACACGGTGATCACATAATCGAAATTCCAGGGGTCGGGCAGGTCGAACAGGGTCTTGCTGGTGTGGGCACGGATGTCAATGCCGATTTCCTGCATGGCCTGTCTGGCTCCGTCTTTCACGAAGGTGGCTTCGGTGCCTGCACTGTGCACTTCTGCTTCGAGGCCGTGCTGGGCTGCGAGGTGACGCAGGAGGCCTTCGCCCATCTGGCTGCGGGCGCTGTTGTGGGTGCAGAGGATCAATATTCTTAACATGATCTCAGGTTAACACATTGATTCATTTTGATCTATCAGCGGGGTGTCAAGTCGTCTGGTCATGAGTTCTTCCAGCAGGTTGCCGCCCAGGTGGTACAGCGGAGATTTGACCAGCTGGTAGTAACTGTTCTTGCCCCGCTGCTCGCTCTTCACCAGACCTGCATCTTTAAGAATCCCCAGGTGGTACGACACTTTACTCTGGTTGAGGCCCAGGAAGGCTTCCAGGTCGCACACGCAAGCCTCACGGTGTGCAAGGATGGAGAGGATCTCGTAGCGGATTTCGTGCGTGATGGCTTTCAGCAGGTTGAAAGTCTCACTTGGGATAAATTCAATTTGATGCTCAGTGGTCGTTCCCATGGAATCCAGTATATGCTTTTCCGGGGTGAATGTGCTGTGCGGGGGCCACCCTTCTCTCAGGACACACCTCCACCCTTGGCGAACCCTCCTTGCTGTGCGCTCCCAGCCTGACGGGCACTCAAACAGATGCATCGCAAGGTCCACTCCAGTTCATCCCAGAACTGAAAGACCTGTGGTCGAGTCGCTCCAGAGCTGCCTCTTCAACCACGCCAGCGCAGCAGGAGCGAGGTCCAGAATGGCAATGTGTCCGGCCTCTGGGTTTGCCCACAGCTCTGCATGCCCGACCTGGGTTGCAAGCCACCGGGCGTGAGAAACGGGCACCATGCGGTCCTCCTCACCATGAACGATCAGGGTGGGCACTTTCAGCTGTGCGGGCTCAAAGCCCCATCCCTTCACATAGGCGAGATCGTCTTCAATGAGACCTTCTGGCCCTGCAACCAGCGCAGGTTCCACCACTTCATTGAGCCAGGACCAGCGTCCAGAGAGGGCAGCGTGGTCTGCAGGGGTGAACACTTCAGGGTCGAACTCGGGAGCAGAGGCTTCAAAAGCTTCCTTTGCCGCCCGTCCCTGAGCAGCAGCAGAGAGAGAAGCTACACTGGAAGGGTGCATCCCAGCAAAATAATCCAGTCCTGGAGCATCAAAAGGGGCCAGACCTGAGAGACTGACTGCAGCCTTCACCCGATCTGGCAACAGGGCTGCACAGGCCAGGGCATGGGGACCTCCGCCAGAATGACCCATCACCACGAAATGGTCCAGGCCCAGATGGTCCGCGATGGCTTTTACATCTGAGGCTGCAGAAGCGACACTTCGATCCGGGACGGGGGTGGACCTGCCGTAAGCAGGCCGGTCACAGGACACCCACCGAAACCCCAATTTTGCTGCATGCTCCAGCAAAGGTCCAGGAGGGGAACCCAGATTCGGGGTGCCATGAAACCAGAACATCGGGAAAGCGTCATTGTTCTCCGTCTGATACACATGCAGGGTGCGGCCATCTGGAAGGTGCAGGTCCAATTCTGTGATGCCCGGTGCACTGGTCAATGTGGTGCCTCCTGAAACGATGCTTTCCATCAGCATCTCACACACACATGAAAAATCCAGAAGCAAAGGGAGGATTCATCTGGCTGCAGGAAGCTTTGTTGTGCTGGCCTCACTGGTCCTGCTGGACGCGGCAGCCCCCAGCAGGATCAGGCTTCCACCGATCAGGTGCGGCAAGGTGATGGGTTCACCCAGGACCATGCTGGCCAGCAGCAACACAAAAACAGGTTCCAGGGTCAGCAGCAAGGAAGCCCGGTCTGACCCCAGAAGGGTGCTCGCCTGCAGGGTCGCGGGCAGGGCCAGAACCGTTGGCACCAGGGCCACAGCGGCAATGAGGGGCCATGCAGACGGATCTGGAACATGGAGGTCACCTGATCCCAGTCCCAGCAACCCCAGACCCAGACCCGTTCCCAGGGTGCTCTGTGCGGTTGCAGCCAGGGGTGGTGCGTCTTTGAGGAGCCTTGGCCCCAGGAACAGGTACAGGGCGTAACACACTGCAGAAGAGAGGGCCAGCCCCCAGCCCAGCAGTCCACTGGAGGTGAGGTTCATCCTTCCAGCCAGCACCGTGACCCCCAGCAGCACGGCCATCAGGGCAAGGAGTTGTGCGCGGGTGGGTGTTTTTCCTGACGTCCACTGCAGACCAACCACCAGGGCCGGGCTCAGGTACAGAATCAGGGAGGTGGTCCCCGCAGGCAGGTGTGAAAGGGCCAGGAAATACAGGGTGGCCTGGGCTGCATAGAGGAGTCCCAGCAGCAGTGCAGGCAGGCGCAGGGATCTGTTCAGGGGTAGCTTTGCTGTGAGCAGCACCAGGACAGAGGCGGCCAGGGCAAAACGCCAGAACAGCAATGTGATGGTGTTCAGGCCCAGTTCCGGGGCCAGCTTCCCGAAAATCGAGAGGGTCGAGAAGGCCAGAGCGGCTCCAGTGGCACAGAGCACCCCCTTCAGGGTGCTCACTGTTTCAGGGTGGCAAATGCGCGCACAGGGAAGGTGCCCATGCCTTTTACCTTCACCGGCACAGCACTGAACGTGAAACCTGAATTGGGCAGTTGTTCCAGACCTCTGAGGTGCTCCACGATCAGGATGTCTGCTCCAAGCAGGGTGGAGTGCACCGGACGGGTCCCTCCACGTGTGTCGTCAATGTTGAGGGAATCGATGCCCACCAGCACGGCTCCCTGATCCCTCAGGTAGACGGCAGCGTCTTCGGTCAGGAAAGGGTGGCCCTCAAAGTACTGCTCGGTGCCCCAGTGCTGTGCCCATCCAGTGTGCACCAGCACAGCCTTCCCACGCACGTCTGTGGCTGCAAAGGCACCCCGGTCCACGGCCCTCCCCTGCATGCCGGTCACCCGGATGACCACCGTGTCCAGGTCCACCAGTTGCCTGAGGTCCAGGTCCGAGAGGTCCTTGCCTTCTGCATACCGGTGGAAGGGACTGTCGAGGTAGGTTCCGGTGTTCCCCACCATCACCAGTTTGTCGATCTGGAAGGTGGTTCCCTCGCTGTACAGGGACTTTGAGGCCTCACGGCTCAGAAAATCACAGAGGATGGGGGCTGGAAATCCTTTGTAGGTCACCATGCCATCCACAATGGTGTGGCTCAGGTCAACGTAGCGGACAGACTCCTGTGCCTCTGCAGAAGGGCCCTGAACTGCCCTTTTGTGCCGCTCGTGGATGATCTCCCTGTTGAGAATGCGCACCTCCTGCACCATCAGAAGCCGCAGATCCCTGACAATGTGATCGGCAAGTTCTGCGTCTGAAAGGTCTTGTGCATGAAGATCCAGCCGGAAATCCTGTCCCTGGATGCCTCCACCGTTGGAGAAAGTCACTTCAAAGTCAAATTTGATGCGGCGGTCTGAAATGGGGGTGGTGCCCTCTGCAGTGTTCATGAGCAGAGTGTACAG
This sequence comes from Deinococcus cellulosilyticus NBRC 106333 = KACC 11606, assembly GCF_007990775.1. NCBI lineage: Bacteria > Thermotogati > Deinococcota > Deinococci > Deinococcales > Deinococcaceae > Deinococcus > Deinococcus cellulosilyticus. Next base: position 200,410 of record NZ_BJXB01000004.1, read on the forward strand.
GGAGATTTTGCATGAATCAAATTACTAAAATTCATGTGTTCGATCTATAATGTTCATATGCAGTTTCATCAACTTGCTGGATTCGTTCGCATTGTCGATGCAGGCTCTTTCACCCTGGCCGCAGAGCAACTTCGGATCACCCAGTCTGCCCTCAGCCACGCCATTGCAAGCCTGGAAAAGGAACTCCAGGTGACCCTGCTGCAAAGGGACAGACAGGGGGCCAGGCCCACCGAAGCTGGAGAACGCCTGCTGCCTCACGTGCGGGAAATTCTGGCCCGGCTCGAACGCATCCGGCATGAGGCCCGGAACACCACGGGCTTGCTTTCCGGGCGGGTGCGCATTGGGTCCATCCCCAGTGCCACAGTGGATTTTCTGCCCCGTGCCATTGCGGCTTTCAGCAGACAGCACCCGAACATCGATCTTGTCATGCTCGAAGAACCCAGCCAGGGACACGGAAGGTTGCTGGACTGGCTCACCTCGCACACCATTGACCTTGCCCTGATTGAACTTCCCCTGGCAGAATTCGACACCGTGCCCCTGATGGACGATGAACTGTGTGCCGTGCTTCCAGCAGATTCCCCACTGGCCGAACTTGAAGCCGTGCCCATGCAAGAACTTGTGGGTCTCCCCTTTGTGCTCTCCAGGTACAGCAGCGAGCCCCTGATCCACCAGGCCTTCCAGGGGGCAGGAGAGATGCCAGACATCCGCTTTGAAGTGCAGGACCTGGGGACCCTCATCAGTCTGGTGCGGGAGGGCCTGGGCATCTCACTGGTTCCCAGGCTTGCCCTTCCCAAAACGCCAGAAGGACTCGCTTTGCGTTCTGTTTCACCCCGAATCGAGCGCAGATTGGGGTTTCTGGTGCGCTCCCTGGAAGGGGCTGCACCTGCCGTGCAGGCTTTCATGCAAAGCGCCCAGAAACTCCTGCTCTGAATCCTGTCCCTCAGCCGATCAGTTCAACTCGACCATCATCAAGGTTGTAGCGGGCACTGACGATCTTGAGCGTCCCCGAGGAAAGTTTCTCGTGCAGGATCTCACTCTCATGCCTCAGCTGATCTGCAGCATGCAGGGCATTTTTGCGCACCACCACATCCACACGGTCTGGTGTGTCTCTGGACACCTGCTGCGCCACAGGTTTGATGGCCTCCACCAGACTGCTGATGTGGGCTGGAACGGTTGCTCCCTGGTCCATCGCGTTCAGGGTGGCGGTCACGGCACCACAACGGGCATGACCAAGCACCATCACCAGGGGAACATTCAGCTCCTCCACGGCATATTCAATGGAACCCATCACGTCATCGGAGGCAATGTTTCCGGCCACCCGCACCACAAACAGGTTCCCGAGGCCCTGATCGAAAACCACTTCCGGGGGAACCCGGGAGTCTGCGCAGCCCAGAATCACCGCGAAGGGATGCTGCCCTTTGGCAACCTCCGCAATGCGGCCAGGACGCTGGTCCGGGTGACGGAGCCTGCCCCGGATGTACCTGAGGTTGCCGTCCAGCAATTCCTTCAGCGCCGCATCTGGGGTTGCGGGTTTGTCCGGGGCGAAAGGGGCTGCCAGAGCCATCCTGGGAAGTCCCAGGGTGCTGGCGGCGAGGGTGGCCCCTGCTGCAAGTCGCAAAAAATTCCGGCGTGAATGCTGAACGTTCTTCATGATGGGCCTCCTTTGATCCAGAGCAAGCCTGAACCATCTCCCGTGATATACAGGCTGGTTCTGAAACCAGCATTAAGCGGAGTCCACATTGCGGGATTTTTGCCTGAATCTCTCTTCAGAGGAGATTAGGGTGTCTTTTGAGGAGAGACATGAAAAAATTGCCCGCCACCTACCGCTCATTCATTGAAACCTACCCAGAAATCGCCCGTGCCTACCAGAGCCTTGGTGAGGCGATCCACCAGCAAGGACCCCTGACCGAACGGGAACGCCGACTGGTCAAACTGGCCCTTGCCGTCGGAAGCCAGCAGGAAGGGGCCGTGCACAGCCAGACCCGCAAGGGCATGGACCACGGTCTGACTGCAGAGGAAATGCATCAGGTGGTGCTGCTTGGCATGACCACCCTCGGGTTTCCCAGAACCATTGCGGCCCTCACCTGGGTGGATGACCTGCTGGAACCAGAGGCGTCCCCAAAAGACCCCACTGCAGATGAACCTGAGCAGTTTTAGTTCTTCTGGGATTTAGGGGCAGAGCGTCGGTCCTTCCACAGGGCCACCCCTGCCCAGATGCCCAGCAGGGTGGTTGCTGCGCCCATCAGGTTGAGGGACAGGGGGGTGACCCCTGCATTCACCATTGCCACATCCAGCACCCCGTGAAACACGGCCAGCACTGGCAGGCTTCTGTGGGTGCGGTCGTACATCCACGAGGTGAGCAGGGCTCCGGTGGTCAGGCTGATCAGCCAGCCAAAAAGCAGTGGTCCCATGCTCTGATAGGTGGCACTGGTGAGAAGCAGGGGGAGGTGCCAGACCGCCCAGAACGGCAACACAGCCATGGAAGCCCAGAAAGGGGTGAACCGCTCCTTGAAAAGGGGATACAGGAATCCCCTCCAGCCCACTTCCTCTCCATATCCGTAAAAGAACACCTCACAGACCAGCAGCAGGGCAAAAGGCAGGCCGGGGTACTCGTTCACCCTGAGGAATTGTGACCACTGGGATGAGGGGCTGAGCAGCATGGCAACCAGCATCATCAAAAGGGGGCTCAGGGCAAGCAACCACCAGCGGACAGGCACCTTCACCTGCCAGAGGTCTCCGAGGAGTTGCCGGAAACGGCCCCTGTCCATCAAGGCACACACCAGCAGTGCCCCCACAGCAGGCCCAAGGCTGCCGACAAAATGCAGGTAAGGGTAAGGATCGGGCTGCCCCTGCGCCTGATGGATCAGTTTGGGCAACCACAACAGCCAGGACATCAGAAAGGACACCCAGACGAAAGGCAAAACCAGACGATAAGGAAGGCGGGTCATGTTGGACCTCCTCCCTCAGGGTACGCTGGTGGTTTTCTGCTTTTGTCCCGGCTTCAGGTTTGCAATGATCTCACAGAGTCCCGCACCATCAGGCGTGGGGTGACCTTCTGCAGCTCGGTTTTCTCTCCAGAAAGCAGCTTCAGCATCTTGCGGGCAGCCATGGAGCCCAGTTCCTGCATGGGCTGTTCCACGGTGGTCAGGGGAGGCATCATGTAGGCTGAAACGTAACTGTCATCGAAGCCCATCAGGGACACATCTTCCGGCACCCGCAGGCCGTGCTGGTGCAGGGCAAGCCTGGCCCCCAAGGCCATTGAATCATTGCCGGCAAAAACCGCTGTGAACGGTTGTCCCAGCGACAGCAACTGGGTGATGGCCTGAGCCCCCGAAGGCTCCATGAAATTCCCACGGATGATCAGGTCTTCACGCACGGGAATTCCCACTTCAGAAAGGGCCTCGGTGTAGCCCCTGAGCCGCTCCAGGGCATCCGGTTGAAACAGGGGCCCGGTGATGTGGGCAATCTGGCGGTGCCCAAGGTCGAGCAGGTGCTGCATGGCGGCACGCGATCCGGCGTAATTGTCCACCACCACGCACTGGCGCTCAAACTCTGGAATCAATCGGCCCACCCCGACCACCGGGAGACGACGGGCAAAGTGGGTCAGGGTTGCGGCTGCGAGCAGACCACCGATCACGATGATCCCATCCACCCGGCCCATCAGGCGGTTCAGGGCGGCCTCCTCATCCAGCGCACTCCAGCGGCCATCCACATAGATCGGCGCAAAATCAGTGCCCTTGAGGGTTTCCTGTACCCCCAGCAGGGCTGCTCCATACAGCGGGGAAGCGATGTCCTGGGTCATCACTCCGATGGAGAATGAGTGCCCCTGCACCAGACCACGGGCCACCACATTGGGCATGTACCCCAGCTCACCAATGGCCTGCTGGATGCGCTCGCGGGTCTCTGGAGACATGCGCCCCTTGCCGGAAAGAAATCGGGATACGGTGCTCGGCGACACGCCTGCAGCTTCTGCAACATCATGCAATGTGGCTTTTCTGGTCATGGAAAGTGCGTTCCTGGTGCTGGCATCTCAGATCTGCGTCCATTGTAGCCCTGAAATGTGAGCTGGCATGGACAGGTGACCTCAGGTTCTGGCTGCTACGCCACATGGCCGATGCAGCCCAGAAGCCCCGGCACTTACCCTGATTCAAATGGGCACGATTCTGAACATCGTACTGGTACTGGTAAGTTGCGGGGAGAAACGCAGCTGACCTGGCCCATTCCCAGTTGACTGCCTCTCCCCGACCCTGAAGGTCGGGGGGTTTTTTTTGGAGGAAGACATGACACAGACCATGACCGGAGCGGAACTGCTCCTCCACACCCTCAGGGAACACGGCATCACCACCCTCTTTGGCATTCCCGGAGCCATGAACCTGCCGATTTACGATGCGCTGGGGAAGTTCGGCATGCGCCACATCCTCACCCGGCACGAACAGGGGGCCGTTCATGCCGCAGAAGGGTTTGCCCGCAGCAGCAAGCAGGTTGGGGTGTGCCTCGCAACTTCTGGACCTGCGGCCACCAACCTGATCACGGGCCTTGGGGACGCCCTGCTGGATCATGTTTCTGTGCTGGCCCTCACCGGGAACGTGCCCACCCACCTGCAGGGAACCCGCGCTTTTCAGGAGCTCGACATTGTGTCCATCGCCCGTCCGGTCACCAAAGGGGCGTTTCAGGTGAGGTCTGCAAGCCAGATTCCAGGCATCGTGCGTGAGGCGTTGCATCTGGCCCAGTCTGGAAAACCCGGGCCTGTCCTGATTGACCTTCCGCAGGACATTCAAACCCAGCGGGTGCAGGTCAACCCTCGCTTTCTGGCTGAGCCTCCACTTTCGAGCCGCACCGACCCAGAAGCTTTCAGGCAGGTGATGAAAGCCCTGAAAAGTGCATCCAGACCTGTGCTGCTCCTTGGGGGTGGGGCGCAGGACGCTCGTGATGTGCGGTCCTTTGTGGAAACCACGGGCCTTCCAGTGGTGCACACCCTTCAGGGCATTGGCATTCTTCCGGCAAACCACCCGCAACGCATCGGGATGCCAGGAGTGTACGGAAGTGCCAGAGCCAACCAGACCATCAGCGAGGCCGACCTCATCCTGGGCATTGGAGTGCGCTTTGATGACAGGCTCACTGGAAAACTGGCCCTGTTTGCACCACAGGCACGCATCTTGCACATTGACCTGGACCCCCTGGAATTTGGCCGCCTGATCCAGCCTGAACTCAGCATTCAGGCCCGTTCTGAAGACACCTTCGAGGCCCTTTGTGTTTTTGCAGAACCCCTCAACCTCGCTGCATGGTGGAGCCGAATTCAGGGTTTCACTGAACAGCAGGCTCCATCACGCTGGAGCATGGCTTTTGCACTGCAGGCTCTGAGTCAGGTGCTGGACCCTTTCGACATCCTCACCACCGACGTGGGTCATCACCAGATGCTGGCCGCCCACCACTGTCCCCCTTCAAGGCCACGCCACTGGCTGACTTCTGGTGGACTGGGCACCATGGGTTATGCCCTTCCGGCAGCAGCAGGTGCCGCCATTGCCAAGCCTGATCAGCGGGTGATCTGCATCTGCGGGGATGGCGGCTTCCAGATGACCCACCAGGAACTGTCCACCGTGGTGGCCCACAACCTCAATGTGAAGATTCTGGTGCTGGACAATGGGCATCTGGGCATGGTCAGGCAGTACCAGGACCTCTTCACCCGGGCAGGCCGCAGTGAGGTGGAACTGACCTCCAGCAACCCCGACTTCACCCGCCTGGCCCAGGCCTACCAGATTCCCGCGTGGAAGGTGCAGGATCAGATGGATCTCCCACATGCCCTGCAGCTCTGGCTGAACCAGCCTGGACCAGCCCTGCTCCACGCCCAGGTGCCTGCAGAAGAGAACATTCCTGTGGTTCCCGCTGGACAACACCTGACCCAACTGATGGTGCAGAAGGCACAACAGAACATTTTGCTCTGAACCCCAGATGGTTCCTTGAACGGCCCAGCGTTAACGCTGGGCCGTTTTGCTTTGCCAGTGCTTCTCACAGGCTCAGTCAGATTTCTGTGTGACCTGCGGGTTTACACTGGCTGCAAGTTTCAGTGTTCCAGGAGATTTCTCAGCTCTCCGGGTCTCCTCCTCTCCCCCACTTGCCCTGACGTGTTCCTGCAAAGCAGAAGTCTGACCTCACCAGACGTTTTGGAGGAAAACATGTTCCATTGCAGCAACCGCACAACATCGTCAGGGTCCAGTTCCAGAAGGCTTGCATGACAGAGCACAGGGCACAGTGAAGTGCCTGCCGGAAATGATTTCCCAGCTCACAGCCCCACCGCACCTCTCCATTCCCTGTCCTGGAGGACCATGCCTGCACCCCACATTTACCACCTGCAAGACCAGCAATGGGACCACATGCTGCTGGGCATTCCCAGGCTGGCCGTGAAAGACCGCCGGGTCTTTGAAGCCATTTTGCATGTGCTCAGCACTGCCCTTCCCTGGGATGACCTCCCTGAGGATTTTGGCATCACTTCACGCACCGCCTGGAACAGGTATCAGAAATGGCAGCGAGAAGGTCTCTGGGAGGATGTTCTCTCAGGGTTTCTGGGCAGTTGTGATGCCACAGAACAGCAACTGTGGCTCAGACGCTTGCAGGAAGCAGCCTTGCAGCGGACCCATAAGTATGGGACCCGCAAACGCCCACTGCTGGCCGAGCATTGAAGCCGCAGTTCAAAACATGCGCCTGCAAAGCAAAAAGGATCTAGAATAACGTTATTCTAGATCCTTCATTTGATGGCCTCCCCGACAGCAGTGATCACAGGTTCTCGAATGAGGAGTCTTCTCCTCTGGACTGGTGATGCTGGTCTTTCATGTGGTACATGCGTCCATCGGCAAGGCGCAGCAGGTCCCTGGAACTGACCGCCTCCTCTGGAAAGTAAGCCACCCCGGCGCTGACATTGGCATCGGCAAAACCCTGAGCCCTGACGGCATCCATCACAGTTTGCAGGCGTTCCAGAATGGCATCCTGGCTGCCCAGTGGACTGTGAGAGAGGATCATGGCGAATTCATCCCCTCCCAGGCGGTAGCAGCGATCCTCTGCCCGCATGCTCTCTTTGAGCTGCCTGGCAAATTCATCCAGCAACCTGTCTCCTTCCTCATGACCCCAGCGGTCATTGATTTTTTTGAGTCCATCCAGGTCCATCTGCACCACACACAGCGGATGGTGGTGTCGCCTTGCAGAGGCCATCAGGGATTCCAGATCGTCCTGGAAAGCCCGTCTGTTCCCCAGACCCGTGAGGGCATCTGTGAGGGCTGCCTCTTCCATGCGTTTCAGTCGTTCCTGGCGTTCCAGGGCCACCCGCACGCTGCGGGCTGCAGACTCAAAGAGGTTGCGGTCTTCCCTGCTCCAGGGCATGTGGGCATGCAGGCGGCAACCCACAAACACCAGGGCCACATTCCCTCCAGGTCCAGCAGGAATCAGGGGCACAAAAGCAGCTGTGGTTCCAGCAGGAACACAATCCAGCGCTGAGATCAGGGCTTCTTGCACATCATCCACATAGAGGGGTTCATTCTGCCTGAAGGTCTGTTCCAGCCAGCCGTTCAGGTCCTGCTGGAACAACTCCAGAATCGTACTGGAGAGCACCCCCGGGGTGGCTTCCCAGATGGGAGAAACTTCCATTGCTTGTGATCCAGGTCGCACCAGACAGCCGAAATCCAGCTCCATCACCTGTGAGATCAGCAAGGTGATGTCCCTGGCTGCCTCCTGTGCAGAAGCAGGCTGGTCCAGAATGCGGTACACCTCGGTCTGGGTCTGGCTGTAAGAGAGGGCATGGGCCAGTTGTTGCCGGATGGCCCTGGCCTCACCGATGTCCCGGGCGATGCTGGTGGCTCCGATCACCTCCCCTGCAGCATTTAACACGGGCGAGATGGACACAGAAACATACAGCAGGTGTCCATCTTTGTGCAAACGTTCTGTTTCCAGGTTTTCGGTGGTTTCACCCCGTTCCAGTGCACGCAGAATGTGAATCTCCTCCCTGAGGCGGTGCTCAGGAAACAGCTGATCGATGTTCTGCCCTGTCACTTCATCTGTCCTGAAACCGAACAGTTCTTCTGCAGCAGGATTCCAGAACAGCACTTTCCCGGTGAGGTCGGTGCTGACGATGGCATCTCTGGACTGGGAGAGCAGTGCCACCAGACGCTTCTGCTGTTCCTCAAGCTGCACCCTCTTGCTGATGTCCCGGATGAAACCGGTGAAAAACCGCTCCCCTGCCACCTCCCAGACCGACACCGAAAGTTCCAGGGGGAACACCCGGCCCTCCCGGGTTTGCCCTTCAATTTCCACCCGTTTGTCCAGCAAATCCAGCACTTCTTCTTGCATGTACTGCTTCAGGTTCTGCTGGTAAGTGTTGCGGTAAGGTTCAGGCAGCAGAAAGGTGAAGTCCCTTCCCAGGACCTCTTCTTCGGTGTAGCGGAACAACTGCTGAGCACTCTGGTTGAAGTTGATGATGCTGCCTTCACCATCGGTGGTGATGATGGCGTCTGCGGCCAGTTCGGTGACAGCACGGTATTTCTCTTCGCTGGATTTCAGGTGGCTCAGGAATTGCTGGTGCTCCAGATCCGCCCTTTTGACAGACAGGGCCAGCACATAAGTGAACCCCATCAGACCCAGGGTGGTCCCAAAAGACAGCCATCCCATCCCCTGGTCCCAGAGCAGCCCTCCAGACCGGACCCCCTTCATCACCAGGAAGGTCAACAGGGGAGGGAGCACCAGCACCGCAGGAAAAAGCCAGCGGGTCAGCAGTCCACCTGCATGGGGTTCGAACTGGATGTTTCCCATGCCCCGCAGGTGCTGCAGGTAGGTGATTCCAGTGCCCAGCAGCACCACCGCCAGAGCTGCACTCAGGGACATGGGGTACAGCAGACTGCTGGGGTCCCGGTCGAGGATGCCCAGCAGGTACCCCTGGATGGTCCACACTGCCGTCAGAAAGGTGATGACCACCATCAGCTGTGAGCTCCTGCGATGCCTGTATACCACAGCAATCAGGGAGAGGGACAGCAAGAAAAGCCCCACCAGTGCCGAGACGGGAATCTGCGCTGGAAACCTGAGGTTCAGGCCAGCAAGGTGTTCCCTGAACAGCCACTGCTCCATGCTCTGGAAGGCAGGCAGTTGAAACGTCAGCAACCTGAACACTGCAAAAACCGCCACAGCGCCACACAGCCACAGGCTTGCCCGCTCCTGCTGTACAGTCTGCAGGTAGAGGGCCAGAGCCAGCAGCATCAAAGCCACTGCTGTCACCGGATTGATCACAAGTCCCAGCGGCAACAGCACAGCGATCAGGCCACCAGTCCACCAACCCAGCAAGAAGAGCAAGGAAAGGATCAGGGTCAATCCTGCCAGAAAACGCGCCCTTTGCAAGCTGCTTCCCTGCGAGGGACTCGACATCAGGTTGTTCTTGCTGCGGGTCATGAAAGGGTCTGGGCTCTCAGGGACCGAGATGCTTCTGGTATGAGGATTGCACAGTGACAACATGACCTTCTTGCAACATTCACAATGTCAGGAGGTGTGACAGGCAGATCCATCATGTTCCCTTTCTCAGACACACAAAATCAATAGAATAACGTTATTCTAGCAGGATTTTTCGACCTGAAACCTTCATCCCCCCAGCAACGGACGAATGTCAAAATCATTCAGGCTGTAGGCCACTTTGGGAAAAATTTCATCTGCACTCAGGGTGCCGTCCATGACCATGCTGTGAAGGATGTCCTTCTCGATCAGGCTCAGCCGGTAACGGAACTCTGCCATTTTGACCAATCGCTGGGCTTTCTGCTCCAGAGAAAGGGAAGCGAAAGAATCTTCTTCTGGGGTGGCTTCAGGTACAGGGCTGGATCTGCCAGGTGTGGGACGTGAAGCATCCTGAGCCAGTGCAAGCTGTGCCTGGTATCGGTCAGGATTTTCGATGATGTCGATCAGCAGACCTGTTTTGCTGCGGGGCTTGTATCCGGTGGAAAGCAAAACCTCCAGCTGCACCAGTGCACCCCGAATGCGCTCAGGAAAACTCTGCACCAGTTCCAGTGCCTTGGTTTTGGCCACTCGCTTTTCCTGCAGGAGCTGCAGAAGTTCGGGGTCTGGAATGCGTTCAAAAGAGGTCTCAAAAAAGTAGGACACCTGCTGGCTGTCCGCCCGGCCAGAATAACTGACCTCTTGCAGGTAACCCACCCGCACCAGGTCTTCATGGCTGCGTTCCAGGCTGCGGCGAATCCGGTAGGCGTCATCGGTCACTGCCAGTTTGAGAATCCGGGCCCAGTCAAACAGGTTGAAGTGCAGTTCATTCACCTGACGCATGGGGTCCAGGGCGTCCCGGCGGTTGGCCTCCAGTGTGCGGTAGAGTGCCCGACTGTTGGGCTGATCGAGTTGACTGAGCACCCGGCCACTGGTTGGAAAAATGTACCCGGCACGGATGCTGTTGACAATCTCCTCGGGGAGGGTGATTTCCAGCTGGCTGGCGGCGGTCAGGCTTTCCAGTTCGCTCTGTGTCTGGGCCATCCGCACAATGTGCTGGAAGGTGACCGACATCCATTTTTTGCTGGTGTGGTCCCGCCAGGCGCTCTTGATTTCATACTGGGAACTGTAAAGCCGCTCCAGAGAGCGTTGCAGGGCCGCATACCCTTTGCCAGAAGGGTCAATGTTCGCCTCCTTGAGGAGTTCATAGGCACTGCAACTGACCTTGCTGTCCTCGGTGCCCTGCTTCATGTACAGGCTGAGGATGGCCGCGTAAACGTCACTGTCCAGACCGTGCGGCACCCCCAGGTCCATCTTTCCAGAGCAGGAAATTTTGAATTCTTGCTCCCCACTCACCCCGTGATAGGACCAGGAACTGTACCCTTCTGGAATCTGGCGCTGGATGGCGATCAGGTTCTGGCGGGCCACATTGAGCTCATGGTAGCGCCTGATCTGGGCTTCTTCTCCCTGCCGTTTCTTTCCAGCCATGAAGACCATTCTAGGTCGGAGGCAGGGAAATAAACAGTATCGGGAAACCTGTGGTTTTTGCAAAAAAGGGTGCCGGGAAATCTGGATATTTACATAATTCTCAAGATCATTTTCGCCAAAAAACAAGTGACCCCTCTTTTGTGTTGTTACAGCTCCCAGAAAAACAGCACTGACAGGACTCTTTTCTGTTTCAGGCAGAAATAAAGGCCAGGGCAAACACATCGAAATTCAAAGTATCGGGAAACCTGTGGTTTTTGAAAGGAAACCCTTTGCTGAACGATGTTCGTGCTGAGGCATACAGATTAGAAAGTATCGGGAAACCTGTGGTTTTTCAGGAGGTATCGGGAAACCTGTGGTTTTTGACCCACGGGAAACCTGTGGTTTTTTGTTGAATTTGCCGTACTGGTGCTTGAAATTGTGCTGCGCGTGATACTATCGGGAAACCTGTGGTTTTTGCCCCCAAAACTATCGGGAAACCTGTGGTTTTTGGAGAACAGGGTATCGGGAAACCTGTGGTTTTTACCCCCAAAAGTATCGGGAAACCTGTGGCATTATCGGAATCCGAGTATCGGGAAACCTGTGGTTTTTACCCCCAAAAGTATCGGGAAACCTGTGGTTTTTACCCCCAAAAGTATCGGGAAACCTGTGGTTTTAGCGCTAAAATCATCGTGCAGCACACCCGCCCTGATGATGATCTTTTTAATCAATCAGTTATTTTTTAAAAGATATCTATAAAAAATCATCAATCACGCAAAATCGAAAATTCGGAAGAGCCAGGAACCAGGCTCGAAACCAGACCAGTTCACAGGAGCCTCAAAACAGGCGGTTGAATTCTCCAACTTCGTGAAAACCCTGATGATTCCCGACTCCGAATGTCCCTGAGGGCTCGCAGAATCGTCTTTGATGCCCCTCAAATGTTCTCTGGGTAATCTTATAGGGGTCATGCAAAACCAGAGGGCTTATTGGCGATTTTAGAGCGTAATGGTCAATGTGTTGGTCTTGCTCAGCAGAGTGACCTGAGCATCACGCCCATCAAACACAAAAACAGGGGACATCTCCCCTGTCTTAAGCAGCTTGAGATGGCTCGGCCCATCACCCTTTCAAGAGTGCCTGAAGTTCCTGCAATTTCTGCTCCACCAGGGCTTTCTTCTCGGGATTGAGGCGCTGGTACAGGCGGTGGTCTTTGCCCTTCAGGTAGGTTTCCACAAGTCCTGCAGCGGGTTTCGGCTCTTCCAGCAACTTCTGAACCCGTGTTTTGAGTTCCTGCAAACTGTACCCCCTGGAGAGGGTCTCTTCCAGAAGCTGCTGGCGTCGGGCATCTGGTTTGATTCTGTTCAGGACCCGTGCTTTGGTGTACTCGATCTGGCCCTTTTGCAGGGCCTGTTTCAGGTCTTCTGGAAGGTTCAAAAGGGGCAGGCGGTTTTTGACGAAACTCAGGAAAGTGAGTTTCGGATGGAGTTCCCGGATCAGGGCCTCCACCTCCTGAATCCGGCTCTGGGCGCTTTCCGAAGAATCATTTCCGAGGCTGACCAGAGACCGAACCACTTCCTCCTGGGATTGCCTGAAATACAGGCTCAGGATGCCCACAATGGCCTGCGTCTGGGTGTATCCATCGAGGTCCTCACGCTGGGAGTTTTCGATCATCTGCAGGGTGGAAAGCTGCTGCGGGGTCTGTGCCGAAAGCACCACCGCAGGAATGCTCTCCTTTCCGGCCTCCAGGGAGGCACGGTACCGCCTTTCGCCGGTCACGATGGAGTACCCGCCCTCTGGACGGGGCTGCACCTGAATGGGGTTTTGCACCCCCAGTTTGCGGATGCTCTCACACAGGCTGGACAGGCCCTGAGGATCAAAGTACCTGCGCACCTGCAGAGGATCAGGATGAACGTCCTGCAGCGGAATGTTCTGGATGACCGGAGCATCTTCCTGGGCGAGGGCCACATTCAGCAGTTTTGCGAGGCTTGCTGCGCCTCCTGCAGGGCGTTTACTCATTGACGTTCACCTGCACATTCAGGCTGGCCAGCAGTTCCTCGGTCACGGTGATGACCTCCCGGGCGGCCTCACTGTCCGGGCGGTACTGCAGAATGCTCTTGCGGTTCTGCCACGCGTCCTCGAAAAGCGTTCTTTCCCCGATGGGCTGGGACACCGGGCCGTACTTTTTCAGCACCGGAGCGATCTCCTCGTAGTAACCTTCGTCGGTGCTGTGCACGTTGCGCACAAAGCGGGTGGTGACGAACAGGGCGATCCGGTAGTTGGGGTTGCTCTTCTTGCAGATGTTCAGCACCTTGAAGACCCTTGGAAGCCCTCCCATGGTCTTCTCTTTGGGTGGGGTGGGCACGATCATGGCGTCCCCGGCCAGCAGACAGGACATGGTCACCTGACCCACCGAGGGGGGGCAGTCGATCAGCACAAAATCGTACTGTTCCCGCACCGACTTCAGGGCGGAGGACAGCAGGTTCTGACCGTTGATCACGGTGGGGATGCTGAGTTCCAGACCGCTGATCTCCAGCTGGCTGGGCACCAGATGCAATTTTTCCGTGACCTTGACGGGTTCGGGAAAGGAGAGCTCTTCGGTTTCCCAGATGTGGTTGATGGTCTGGTCCAGGGGGATCTGGGCAGGATTCAGTCCGAACATCTCGGTGAGGTTGGCCTGGCTGTCTGCGTCGATCAGGAGCACCCTGAAATTGAAAAGTTCCGCAAGGGCGTAACCCAGGTCGCGGGTGGTGGTGGATTTTCCGACCCCTCCAGCATGGTTGAAGACGGGCAGCACATGGCAGCGGTTGATGTTCAGTTCAATGCCCACCCCGAGCGCCTCGGCGTATTTCAGGACACTGCGGATGGTGGGATTGTCACTGTTTTCCAGGTCCAGCACGCTCTGTTTGGACCGCACACCGATGCGCTTGGACACCGTCAGCAGGGTGATGTCCCTCCTGCTGCGGATGTCCGCAAGCTGCCGCATCACTTCTTGCATGGAGTTTTGAGTCATTCCAGCATGATGTCAGGTTTTAACCTGACTTTCAAGGGATTTTTCGGCATGAATTTATTTGCCGTTCAGGGGCCATTCTTGTTCAGGGCTTGTGGGTCTCGTGAGCACATCGGAAGAGACCGTGGTGGGGGCTCTCACTGCTCCAGAGGCAGCAAGAGGTCCCTTCTTAGGTGATTTCCCTGATTCGTATGCAAATGCACTGAAATACAATTGATTTGTCCTTGAGAGGGTCGTTTTGATGATGGGTCAGATGTGAAAAGTTTCTGGTTTCGGCTTTTCACGGATGTCATGTGGAAAGGAGCCACAGAGGGCATGGCTTCTTCTGGAATCGCTCTTGATGAGGGTTCCTGAACCAAAATGGGTTGATTTGCGCCCACATCATGATCGACTTCATGATGTCTTCAATGGTTTTTAATCAGACAAAATTGACTTTGACTTGCAGACTTGATTGCTGCAAGGTCATCCTGATTTCTTCAGATCACAGGTGATTGCCCTTTCCTGAATTCCAAATGCAGGTGTTAACGGCAAATTAACGGCAAAAGGAGCACAGTCAATCCAGCCAGTGGGGAAATACAAACACCCCGCTGGAATTCAGAGTGTTTTTGAGGAGGTCCAATGCTCGCTCCAGATCCCAGCAGAGTGATTGATCAGCTCACCGCCAACTTCAACGCCCAGAACAGCATCACCGTGTGGGTGCAGGCCCTGCAGAACGTGAACATCTCTCCCGTTCTGGACCCTGAACCTTCCTGGTACACCCAGCTTGAGGGCACCATCAAATCCAGTCAGGCCGACGCCCTGCCCTGGCTCACGGAATTCTCACCCCAGCTCGGGGCGCAGACCAGCCAGATGATCATCAACTACGCCACCCTCTTTCAGCAGGCGGCGCAACTGGTTCAGCCCATCCTGAAGACCATCGCCACACAGCAAAACGGCACTCCCACCGCAGACCAGCAGAAAACCCTGCAACAGCTGTTTGCCCACCTGAAAGCCACCTCGGACCAGAATGCCGTGACCCTCAGCAGCCTGCAGAAGGGTCTGGATGGGTATGTGGCGCAGGTCAGCCAGAACAACACCACCCTGAAAACCTACCTCGATGACATCATCAACGCCGAGGGAGAAGCCGCCAAAAAAATCGAGCAGGTCCAGGCGCAGCTTCAGGCCCTGCAGATCAAACTGGCGCAGGATTCCACCAAGGCCACCAACTCCAGCATCAGTTACGGCACCTCCACCTTCGGCGTGATTGCCGGGATGACCTTCGGTCTGGCCCTCTCTGGAGGGGTGATTGCGCTGGGTGGGTTTGCGGTCAGCATCCTCAGCATCGGTGCGGCAGTGACCTTCGAGATCCTCTATTCCGCCGATGTGAAACGGGACCTGGACGCCATTGCAGATGCCATGTCGGAGCTTTCTGAAGACCAGTTGCAGCTGACCTTGCTGCAGGGTCTGAAATTCAACCTGGACACCCTGGACCAGATCAACGTGCAGGCCCAGGAGGGGAACAATCAGCTGACCGACCTGTGGACCAACACCAGTGAACTCCTTGATGCCCTGCTGGACACCCTGGTGCAGCCCCAGATCAACGTGACCACCATCAAGGCCCTGACCACCCTGAATGATGCCGCCGCTGCATGGCAGAAACTCAGTGATTTTGCCACCCGCGTGCAGCAGGTCAGCCTGCAGGTGCCCGCTCCGATTCAGCTTCCCCAGGTGGTGGTCGGTCAGAACCAGCCTGTAGCACACTGACTTTCCGGTCCACCCACAAGCTTGATACACAACCTCAATCCCATTCAGTCGGGGCCAGAAAACACCCCGAGAAGGAGCCTTTATGTCCGATGCAGCCACCTCCCTTGCTCCCCAGACCGATGCCACCCAGCAGACCCTCACCGATCAATTCAATGCCAACCAGACCATCACAGCGTATGCCCACGCCCTGCAGAACATTCAACTGACCCCCACCACCAACCCACCCCAGCAGTGGTACACCGATTTCCTGGCCAACCTGAAAATCGCTCAGGGTCACGCCAACACCTGGGTGACGGACCTCGGGCCGGAGATTTTTGCAAAAGTCCCCCAGAGCATCATCAACTACGGCACCACCTTCAACATTGCCACCCAGCAGATCCTGAACATCCTCTCCCAGGCCGGAGACAACCCCACGGACGCCCAGAGGCAGGAGATCATCGGGATGATCAACGCCCTGCTCGTCGACCTGGGCATCCAGCAGCAGACCATTGTGGACGTGCAGGCGAAGCTGCAGCAGTTCGCTGTGGATGTGCAGTCGGACCACAGCACCCTGCTGGATGGCCAGAATTCTGCTTACAAGGAAGCGCAACTGGACCAGCAGAAAATTGACACCATCAACGCCAAGATCAATTCAATCCAGCAGAAAATCCAGCAGGACAGCACCCTGGCGACCGTTTCAGAAATCGGGCTGGGGGTGGGCATCTTCCTGGCTGTTGCAGGCTTTGCCCTGGCCGTGGCCACTGCAGGTGCAGCCGCGCCCATCGTGGTCGGTGTGGTGGGCGTGATCGCTGTAGGTGGAGCCATTGCCGGAACAGTGATTTTCAACAAAAAGGTTCAAGAGGACCTGGACGAACTGCACCAGTTGCAAAATGAGCTGAGCGACGAGCAGGCACAGGTGTCTGCCCTGCAGGGCATCTCCAACTCCATCGGGGCCCTGGTCACCCAGAATGAGGCCGCCACCAAGGCCATCTCTGACGTGCTGAACACCTGGGCCGTGCTGAAAACCAAACTGGCAGCAGTGATGACCGACCTGCAAAACGCCGAGGCCCCCGATCTTCCGGGCATCCTGATGCAACTCGACATTCAGACCGCCCAGACCCAGTGGACGCAGCTCACCGATTTCGCCACCAAGATGCAGCAGATCAACACCACGGTGCAGCAGCCCATCATGAATCCCCCTGCACAGGCCGTGCAGCCCGCCGAACAGGTCGCCTGAGTTTCTGCACATGCTGCGCCTCTCTTGAAAGGAGGCGCAGCAGGAGGTTTTCAATGCTTGCACCCGATCCATCCACCACCGAGAGCCAGTTGCAGAGTGCAGGAAGCACCGTTTCTCCGGTCACCGAGTACTGTCAGGCCCTGCGCACCCTGGTTTCACCCTATCAGGCCTACGTTCCAGCGAGTGCCCAGCAGGTGCTTCACCAGAGCCAGCAGGATGCGAAAAGCTGGAGTGGCCTCTGTCAGCGTTACACCACAGGCCTGCCCACCGCGATTGTGCAGGTGGGAAACAGTTACCTGCAGGCTTCCGGTCCTCTGCAAACAGCTGCAGATCAACTCTCCATGGACCCCTCAGACCAGAACGCCCTTTCCAGCCTGACCCAGGCCCTTTCCGGGGTGCAGCAGACTTTGCAGGAACAACTCGACACCCTGCACGCCCTGCAGCAGGATGTGGTGGCCTTTGAGCAGAAAATCCAGCAGGACGAACAGCAGATGACCGAGGTGGTCAACAGCCTGAGTGGCGCTGCCCTCAGTGCAGCGCAGGCCACCCTGTCCACCCAGTTTCTGCAGAGCAACGTGCTGGGTCCCTGCATTGCCATTGTCTCAATCAACTCCCAGATCAACCTGCAACTGACCACCATGGACGCTCCCGAAGTGGTGGGGGTGGCCTTGCTGCAGGCCCTGCTCAGTCAACTGATCACCCTCAATGGGCATGCCACCCAGGCCCTGTCTGCGGTACTCGATTCCCTGAGTGTGCTGAATGTGAAATACCAGGCGGTCTTAAGTGACCTGGCGCAGGCCACCAACGACACCCTGCCTGCCATCCTGCAGGGTCTGGAACTTCAGGTCAGCCTGCAGGCGTGGCAGCAACTCGTGGATTATGCCTCTGGCATGCTGACCCCCCAGCAGGCCTGAAACCCTTTCAACCTCCCAAGGAGACCTCCATGCTGAACTTTCAGATCAAAGGCAATTACCAGGACGCCACCGGATACAACTGGGTGTTTTACGGAGACGACCAGAACCCCAACCTCTTCTACATCCTGCCGAAACCACAATACGCACTGGATGCCGGGGGAAAGCCCATCTTGCAGCTCACCCGTTACCTGACCGATGACAGCAGCAACGGCTCGGGCTTTGTGAGCCTGCAGGTGGCTCTCGCGGTTCCTCAGGACGTGCAACAGGCCATTCTGGGGCAGATCCAGCAGCAGTTTCATCCTCCAGGTCCCATCACCCTGAGCCCTCTGCAATACAACCCTGGAGCAACGGCATCCCTGAAACTGACCAGTGAGGGCCAGGACCTGAACCTCACCGTTCCGGCCTCGCAATTTGGCAGCAACACCGCCACGTTTGTGCTGCAGCTCGCCAAACAGCAGCTTGATACGGTGGTCGCCACCCTGTCCTCCCACGAGAGTGACCTGAATGTGACCTACCAGTTCACGGTGCCCTCCAGGCTTCCTGCCGTCACAGCGGTGCTGACTTTTGACAGTGCCCTGGCCTACCAGTATCAGGTGACCCAGCCTGCCCACCACACCTGGGGCGAGGACACCCCTGGATCGGTGCAGAAAGCCCTGCAGGAATCCCAGAGCAGCCATGTTACCATCACCTGGGGGATTGCCAACCCCGATGACACCCTGGTGCAGGCGGTGGCCGACTGGGCCAACAACACCCTCGCCACGCTGGTGCAGGCGCAGGTGCAGAAAACCATGCAGATTCTGGGACTGCAGAGTGGGGATTCGTTCAGCATCAACCAGGTGAGCAGTTTCACCGCCACCTACAGTGAAAATCAGGTGGTGGACTGGCACCTGAACCCCCAGAGCACCCTTCCCTCTTTGAACAGCCTGGGATTGAACGTGCAGGATTTCCTGGCCGAGGTGAATCAGCGCCAGCAGGTGATCACGGTCCATGCTCAGCTTCCTTTTACGCAAGACAGCCAGAACAGCACCGGGCTTCCGGCTGGAGACCTGCAGGCTGCACTGCTGGAATCGGTGGTGGTGACTGCCCGTTATCCTGGCCTCAGTGAAGAAAAAAGCACCATCACCTTCACTGAAAATGGAGCCCACACGTTCACGGCTCCTTATGACCCCCAGCAGGGACCCAGTTATCAACTGGAGTACCGGGCGACCTATCAGCAGTCCAGTGCCAGTGTGCAGAGCACCATCGACGGGCTGGACCAGGGGGATTACTACCTGAAACTGAACGACGTGGGCTACCTGAATGTCACGTTTGATGCCGCCCAGGCCTTCAACATCAAGACCACCACCCCTCTTAAGAGTGTGGACGTGATCCTGACCTTCGTGGATTCGGACGGCACAGGCACCCCCATCCACCAGACCCTGCACCTGACCCCAGAAAGCCCCAGAGGGATCATGGGCAGCCCCCACCCCATGCCGATCAACTCGGGGTACAACTACACGGTGACCTACACCTATGACGATCTGGTGTACACCGCTCCCACCCAGGTGAACCAGACGGGCTTCACCCAGTTGATTTACCCTGCAGCGGGCATTCACACCACCAATTTGATCATTTCGGTGCCAGCAAATGCCGACCCGATTTTTGATGCCACCGTGCAAATGTGGTTCACTGCGGCCCCCACGGTTCCGGGGATTGCCGAGCAACCCACCCAGGATGCTCCGGCAGTCTTCCAACTGACCCCAGAAGCGGACAGCACCGGAGCCAGTTTTGTGCGGGCCACTTTTGAGGGGTTCATCAACGGGCATGCACCGCTCGGGTACTCTGCAGCGATTGACAGTGTGGACGGGCAGATCCTGATCAACGATCAGCTGATTGAGCCCACCCAGGCCTCGGTGATGGTGACCCCCACCCAGCGCTACTACACCCTGGAAGTGAACAGTGATGCCATCTCCTGGACCACTGCCACCTATGACAGTGTGGAGGTGCTGATCACCACCACCGTGAACGGCAAAGCGCAACCCCAGCGATTGGTGAAATGGAACCGCACAGAAGGGGGTAGCCAGTACCTGACCTACAGCATTCAGGACGGAAATGCAGTCACTTACGCCTATGAGGTGCGCTACATCACCCCGGGGCAGGGTGTGCAGAAGGTGACGGGGAGTGGAGAGACCGATGTGGTCTTCAACATTCCGGCCACGCCCTCCAGTCCAGTCAGCGCAGATTGAGGAGAGACCAGACCGGGAGGCCCTCTCCCGGTTCTTTTTTCAGGAGATCCCATGCAACAGAATCTGCAACGCACTTTTCCTCAACTTGAACAGAAGCTGTCTGGCTTCCATTTGCTGGAACAGAGCACCCTCACCCCTTCGGGCGCTCCCTGGGAGTGGATGCTCACTGAAAACCCGGATGAGTTGCGCCTCACCCTGGATGTGCCCACCACTGAAGTCCCAGAGCACCTGCAAAAGTACGTTCATGGTGAACGAGACTGCTGGTTGAGCTTCAGGGAAAATTTTGCAGGGGCCACTTTCAAGGTGTACCGACGGTTTCATCCGCATGACCCTGATCCGCTGCAGGACCCCAGGTTCATTGCCAGACTGGTGGGTTTTGATGGGCACAGTTCGCCAGAAGTGTATTACACCCTCAAAGGCCCTTCTCCTGCCTTGCTGCACCATGTCTTGCAAAGGTCAGGCAGCAGCCACCTTCTGCCCCTGTTTTATGACGAGGTCACCTTGCTGACAGGACAGGACAGCCGCACATTTTTGCAGGCTCGCAAACTTGGGGTGAGTGTCAGGGAGGATGTGGTCACGCTGTATGTGCAGGTGCATGGGCTTGCCCTGTCAGCAAGATCCATCTCTCAACTTCTTGGGGAAACGGTGCTCGACCAGTGGAGGCATTCAGGTCTGGTGCTGGAGCCAGCACTGGCCGTGTGGGTGTTCAGGGGAAACCATGTCCAGCACGCCCTGGGATTGGCTCCAGAATTCTAGAATAACGTTATTCTAAAGTTGTGGTTGCATGAAACCAACACAAAAGGGCAAGCTTTTGAGGTGGGATGCAGCAGGACTTCAGACCACCTGAAAAGAAGTGTCCCTCCAGGTGTCCCTCCCTGTCTCTAGGCTGAAACCAGCACAGGAGGAACCCCATGAGAACACCTTTCATTGCCCCGACTTTGACCCTGGCCCTGCTGGTTTCAGCCTGCAACCTCACCCCTGGCGTGCAGGCCCCCAGAACACTGGATGCAGCAGGGGGAACCGTGATGTCCAGCAACAATCTGGCCACGCTTGTGGTCCCAGCAGGTGCCCTGTCCCAGAAGTCGGTGGTGACCCTGGAGATGGCCGGGAATGTTGCTGCTGCGCCTGCAGGTCTCAAAATGGTGCCAGGCACCGCCTTCAAACTCAGCGGGGACCATCCCCTGCAGAAAACCGCAACCCTGACCCTCAAGTACCAGGCGAGCAGCATCCAGCGCCAGAACACCCTGGAAGACACCCTGGCCCTGTACCAGCTGGCCAACAACCTGTGGACGCTGGTGGCGGGAGGACAGCTGGACCCTGCAAAATCCACCTTCACGGCCCAGGTGCAGCAATATGCCACCTATGCCCTGATGTACACCCAGGGCACCCAGACAGATCCGGTGGCCAGTGTGCAGATCATCCAGCAAAGTCCGAGCGTGGTGCTCGGTGACATGATCACCCTCACCGCCCTGGCCAAAAACAGCAAAGGGGAGGGGCTTGCCCTGCTGCCCACCGATTTCAGCTGGACCTCCAGCAACACTGCGGTGGCCACGGTGGACAGTGCAGGCAAGGTCACCGGGAAAATGGAAGGCAAGGCCACCATCTCTGCCAGTGCGCAGGGCAAGACGGGCAGTGTGGAGGTGAGCGTGATCAAAGCCACAGGCACTCCAGCGACCTACACGGTGCATCCGGTCCCCCTCCCTGCAGGAGAACTGGGCAGTTACGGACTGGCCTTCAACAACACCGGGCAGGTGTTCCTGATCGGGTCGCACCTTGCCGGAGGGGTGGTGGAATCGTATTACTTCTACGATGGCACTTCGGTCAAGCCTGTGACCCTGCCCAACGGGTACCGGGCCAGCAGTTACGGCAGCAGCCTTTCACGCACCTGTGTGAACACCCAGGGGCAGGTGGCCTTCACCGCCGTGGCCACAGACAACAGTGGTGGGAAAGTCTTCTGGCTGGACGCAGGCACCGTCACCGCTCCAGCTTTCGCTTCGGGGCAGCGCATGGTGCGGGGCTGCAACGACAGTGGGCAGGTGCTGTCCTCCAATTTTCTGGATTTCCTGCACCCCGGAAACCAGCTGTACACCGCTGGAGGAGCCGTGCAGAACCTGCCTGACCTGATGGCCATGGCCCTCAACAGCAAAGGAGAAGTGCTGTTCACCGATCAGGTGTTCGCGGGTGGGAAGGGAACCAAACTTCCGGTGCCCACAGGTGCTCTGGGCAGTGTGGGCCGGGACCTCAACGACCAGGGGGTGGTGCTGGGCCTGGCCTTCAAGAGCGGCACCCCGGACAGCAGCCTCTTTTTGTGGGACCGGGTAAACAACACCGTGCGTGAATTTGGTTATCCCTCAGACGCCAAAGGCACTCCAGGAGCCGTGGACGTCAACAACAAAGGGGAGGTCCTGGTGACCGGCAAGGACAGCACAGGTCA
Organism: Deinococcus cellulosilyticus NBRC 106333 = KACC 11606; assembly: GCF_007990775.1. Lineage (NCBI taxonomy): Bacteria > Thermotogati > Deinococcota > Deinococci > Deinococcales > Deinococcaceae > Deinococcus > Deinococcus cellulosilyticus. The sequence goes on from NZ_BJXB01000004.1 coordinate 222,866, forward strand.
GGATGCCATGTGGGTCTACAAAAACGGAAGTTACACCCGGGTGAAGTACAGCGGCTGGAATCCCGGTGTGGGGGTGGCCATCAACGATGAGGGATGGATTCTCACCAGTCTGGAAAGCATTGCAGGCAACAACAGTGTGGCAGTGGTGCTCAAACCTCAGCCCTGAAAGAAACATTTTGCAGAAGGGCACCCGTGGGTGCCCTTCTTGGTGTTGAAATCAAAAGTACTGGATGGTGCGCCGGGTCACCCGCACTTCTGCCTTGCCCCAGACCTCCTCCTCGGGAATCCAGCCGTACTGGGTTTTGCGAATCCAGTTGCCCTTTTGGTCGTACTGGTAGACAAAACGGTAGGCTGGCTGCTTCTGCTTTCCTGAAAAATATCCTGTCTCGATGGGCAGATTTTTGCTGTTGTAGACCGTATAATCCGCAAAGGAGGAGCGGTCAGGGTGGGTGTCTTTGACCAGCACCATGCCTCCTTTCAGGTGGTTGTACAGCAGCACCTGAGGCTGGTCCTCGTTCTCCAGGTACCGTTTCTCTTTGACCACCCGTCCCAGACGGTCACAGGTGCGCAGGTGGGTGCGTTTTCTGGCATCCTGCCGAAGAAAGATTTTGGTGCGTAACTCACACCCTTTTGCATCAAAGAAAGATATCCAGGTGCCGTAAGGCTTCTGGTCCTCCACCAGACGCATTTCCAGGATTCGTTTTCGGGCAGCCCAGCGGTAGGTGGCCCGGGCATGTTCAAACCCGATGGGCTGAAAAGTGGTGTGGACGGCCTCCAGGTTCCCACCAAACACGATTTCTTCATATGAAGCGTCCAGAACACTTTGCAGATCTTCCTGGTAACTGATCTTGACGGCAAGGACTTTTCCATGCAGTTCAAAGGATCTGAGAAGAGGTGTGGCCTGTGCACTGGCAAGGAGCAGTCCGGCGGCCATCAGGTGGGTCCAAAAGCGCAGAGAGGGCATCACATTCCTCCTTGAGGGGTCAGATTCTCCCCTGTGCTTTCAGTGTGTCTCAAAGCAGGGACACTTGCAGGGACAGCCTGTCATCTCTTCTTGCCTGTGGACAGGTGCTGCAATTCACCGGGCACCTCACCGAAGTGGTCAGCAAACACCAGGCAGGCCTGCAGGTGATGCTGTTTTGCAGCCTGAAAGTCCTCCAGGTGCTGGTACACTTCGATCATCTTCAGGTGGGCATCAAGGTCGCAGGGGTTGTGTTCCAGCAATCGAGCATACAGCCCTGGACGCTGCGCCCAGTCCTGCTCTTCGGCGAGTTGCAGCACCGCACGCCGCCATTGTTCCTGAAGCTGGCTGCGCAAGGGATGCAGTTCTGGAAGGTCCAGGTCCTGCATCAGGGGGCCAGTGTACAGCGAGAGGGCCTGTTCGAGGTGCCCACGTTGCAGGGCTGCCAGGAAGTCGCTGAGGTCACACTGCAGGTGGACCAGGTGGTAGCTGCCGTCTCGCCTCCACTTGATGGTGCCGTGTCTGCCCAGTGCTTCCCTGAGCCGGATCACGGTTTTGCGGAAGTTGGTGTCTGCGGCCTGCATGCTGGCTTCAGGCCACAGGGCCAGTTGCAAGGTTTCACGGGGCACGCCTCCGGTCCCCTGGCGAAGACTTGCGATCAGCAGCAAAGCCAGCATCTCTTTGACTTTGCGTCCTTTCCAGGGTTGCACCTCATGTCCGGTCACCCTTCGGGTTGGCCCGAGCAGACACAACCTGGCTTCCTCGTGGAGGCTGACAGAGGGAACTGGTGCACGCTGAATTGCCTGAAAGCCTGAAGGGCACAACTTCTGAAGCAAATGCAGGTGCCCCCAGGCATCACAGGCCTCAATGTGCTTCCAGCCTTCCTCAACCACTTGAGGGTCAGGTGGGGTTTGCAGGGCCGCCAGGGTGAGCAGGGCCTCCCCGATCAGGGCTTCATTGCGGCACAGTCGGGCCGCCTGCAGTGCCGCCTTGGCTTCAGGTTGCCCTTTGCCAGTGAGGGTGTGTTGCAGCAAAGCTTCGATCAGACATCGTTTTGCCCATACACCCGGCCCATCTTCTGGTTTCACCTGCTCAAGGTCCAGGCGGGCCTGTTCGGGTTGTCCGGCCAGCAGGTGGATGCGTGCCCTGATGAGGGGGTGTTCCATGTAGGGGTTGTGGTGCGCCTCCTCCAGGCGCGCAAGGGCAGCAGGAATGTGACCCAGAAATGCTTCTGCCTCGGCAATGTCGGTGGGTTTGGCCCCCTGGTGGTGGGTGATCAGATCGGCACTGCGGCACAGCACATCAAAAGCCTGCTGGAAATCTCCCCGCCACAGCCGCAGGATGCCCAGGTTCCACAGCACTGCAGAGGTCACCCGCAGGTTGCCTGCTGCCTCGAAGCGGGACAGCAACTCGCGGTGCAGGGGCTCAGACTCCGGGTAGCGCCCTTGCATCAGCAGCAGATAACCCAGATTGGCCTCAATGCGGTTGAGCAGGAAAATGTCCCCGGCAACCCTGGCCTCTGTGATCGCCTCCCTGAGCTGCTTTTCGGAGGCCTCGAAGTCAGCGACCATGATGCCCATGCTCCCTGCATCCATCAGCACCCGGGCACGCTGTGCAGGGTCAGGCACGTCAGACAGGTGGTCCAGGGCCTGCTGCATGGTGTTGTGGGCTGCCCGGAAAAGACCCTTGCGGTACTGCAGCTCACCAAGCTGCACCTGATGCAGGGAGGCGGCCTGGGGGTGTGCAACTGCCCACTGCTCGAAGTCCTGCAGGGTCTGTTCTGCTTGATCCAGCCGGTTGAGCTGAAACTCCAGGAACAGGCGCTGGATGAAGTACCCCTGCACATCTGGATGGTCCACAGGAAGCGGATGCAGGCTTTGCAACACCTGCAGGGCCTGTTCCTGCTGTCCTGTTTCATCGAGGGCCCGGGCGATCTGAAGCTGGCTGCTGAAATCCCCGGGAAAGGGCTTCACCTGCAGAGCCTCTTTCACCCGGTTGAGCCGCATCAGGGCTGCCAGGAGTCCTGCCCGCACCTCCACGGGAGGTTGGGGGTCCAGCCAGAGCCATGCACGGGCCTCCTGCACGACTTCTGCATGGCGTTCATGCTGCCGGGCATGCTGAAACGCTTCACGGGTGAATTCCAGTTGCTGGACATGCTGGCCCCGACGGGCATGCCAGGCCCGCTGCACCGGGTCGGTCAGCACCTCCACAGCCTGCAAGTGCACTTTCTGCAACTCTGCTGCTGAAGCCGCTTCCCGCAGGATGCTCCCGTACAGGGGATGGGTCAGGCTGTGCAGCACCTCGCCTGCCTGCAAACGGCTGGACACCACCCCGAGGCCCCTGAGTTGCTCTGCATGGACCTCCATCTGCTCGCTGGAACACCCGGCAATGTGCGCCCACACCTGAAGAGGGAGGGCTTCATCGACTGCCGCCAGCACCACAGCAGCCCGCCAGTGATGGAGGTGATCGCCGAGCCGTTCCAGACGCTGCCTGATCGCCTGTTGCAGGCTGTGGGGAATGAGGGCGTTTTCTGGAGGCAGGAAGGTCCACACGAAGTGCTGTTTGCGCAGGACTCCTCCCTGACGCAGGAGGTGCAGCAACTCCCGGGTGTACAGGGGATGACCTTCCCCATGCTCTTCCAGCCACTGCAGCAAACTGTCGGGGGGAGCTGCACCCAGCAAGGCCACTGTCAGGTCCCTCACCTCCTGGTGGTGGAGCCGCTGAAGCTCCACTTTTCTGGGATGCAGACCTGTGGCCAGCTGCAATTTCTTCTGCAATGCCTCCATGGCCTGGACAGCAGGTGTTTCTGTTTCCAGAGGTCTGGAGGCCAGCACCATGAGCACCGGGCTGTGGTCCAGCAGCACCCGTGACCACAGCGCCTGCAGCACCTCCAGATCGTCTTCGGGCATGGCGTGAACGTCATCCACCAGCAAGCACAGGCCGTGCAGGTTCTGAGATTCCCAGCTGACTGCAGCCAGCAGAGTTCGGGTGGGATCAGCGGCCCCTGAGGAGGGCAACAACCGAACCCAGGGGTGGTCCGGGCAGTGGCTGCGGGCGGCTTCAATCAGGTCGGCATTGCGTGTGCGGTTGAAGGCCTCGGCAAAATGCAGCACCAGCGTGCGCAGAAGATGACCCCTGCGCACATGCACCACCTGAGATGGGTCCAGTTGATGGGCAAAACGCTCCAGCAGACTGCTCTTGCCCAGTCCTGCTTCCCCTTCAATCTGGGCCATGCCAGACAGACCCTCCTGGTGCGTTGCCTTCCACAGGTCCAGCAGGGTCTGAAAAGACCGGTTGTGAAGGGACACCAGAGGCTCAGGCATGAGATGCCCACATTATATCGGGCTGGTGGAAATGGGCTGCAGGGCACCATGGATTGGGATTCTGGCCCAGCACAATTCGGTTCTTTTTTACGGTCAGCTCCTGGACGGCATCACCGATGTTTTGCAGAACACCGAAGACCAGGCCCTGCTTGCCCATGGTTTCTGTTCCACCGATGGTGAAACTGCACAACACGACCACCATCTCGATGGGCAACACCGGAAAGATCGACCATTTGAGCAACACACACGGGTTGCCCACACCCACCAACACCAGTCCAGTGACATCTCAGGCCAGACAACCCCGCCCGTTCAGGGTGGGGTTGTGCCTGTCTCACTCGTACCTGAGGGACTCCACCGGGTCCAGCAGGGATGCCCGACTGGCCGGATAATACCCGAAGAACACCCCCACACCGAGGCTGAACAAAAAGGCCAGTCCGATGCTGCTCACCGAGGGCACCGGAGGGGTGTTGATCAGGGCACCCACCCCGTAGGCGAGCCCCAGTCCGACCAGAATTCCGATGACCCCACCTGAAATGGAGAGCAGGGTCGCTTCAATCAGAAACTGCGTACGGATGCCCAGGGGTGTTGCGCCCAGGGCCTTGCGAATCCCAATCTCGCGGGTGCGTTCCGTGACACTCACCAGCATGATGTTCATGATTCCAATGCCGCCCACCAGCAGGCTGATTCCAGCCACACCGCCCAGAAAGAGGGTGAGGGTGGAGGTGATGGTTGAAAGGGACTGGAGCACATCCGCCTGGTTCTGGATGGAGAAGTCCCGGTCTGCTTCGCTGGCGATCCTGTGCCGGGCATCGAGCAGGTCGGTGAGGTCCAGCTGCAGGTCAGAGAGGTCCTTTTCATTTGCGGCCTGGACGTAAATGGAGTTGATGTTGCCGTTCTGCTCCCGACCCAGCGTGGTCTCAAAAGTCTCAAAAGGAACGATCACCTGGGTGTTGGGGCTGGTGAACCCGCTGCTGCCCTTGTCCTCCAGAACCCCAACCACCGTGAAGGTCTGGTTGTTCAGCCGGAAGGTGCCTCCGAGGGCGTCCTCACTGGGGAACAGGGTAGAGGCGACTTCAAAGCCGATCACTGCAACCTTGCGGCGGCCCTGGGCGTCGTTCATGGTGAAGAAACTGCCCTGTTCGGGGGTGCTGTTGCGCACCGTCTCGTAATCCGGGCTGGACCCGATCACGTTGACCGACAGGTTCTCCCCATCCCTGCGGGCCTGGGTGCTGGTCTGGGCGGTGGGGGCCACCCCCTGGATGCGCTGTGGACTGAAGGTCTGGATGGCCCGGAGGTCACTGCGGGTGAGGGTGGCCCGTGTGCTCTGCTGAACCAGTCCGGTGCGGCTGTTCGCGTCACTGCTGATGGTGAGCAGGTTGGTCCCCAGGCCTTCCAGCGAACGGGTGATGCTGCTGGTGGTGCCCGAGCCAATCCCGGTGAGGGCCACCACCGAGGCCACCCCGATGATCACCCCAAGGGCCGTGAGGATGCTGCGCATGGGGTTGGCAAGAATCGCCCGCCATGCCGTGGTGAAAACCTCCATGCTACACCTCCTCCAGCAGGCCATCTCTGACCCTGAGGGTGCGGGAGGCGTGCGCCGCAATGTCTGGTTCGTGCGTGATCAGGATGACGGTGGCTCCCTCGTGGTGGAGTTCATGAAAAAGCCCCATGATCTCCTCGCCGGTGCGGGTATCGAGGGCTCCGGTGGGTTCATCGGCCAGCAACAGGCTTGGCCGGGTGATGAGTGCCCGGGCAATGGCGACCCGCTGCTTCTGCCCTCCTGAAAGCTGGGTGGGCCTGTGCTGGGCCTTGTCCGCGAGCCCCACCCGCTCAAGCAATTCAGTGGCCCGTTTTCTGCGCTGGGCAGGAGGAGCTTTCGCATAAATGAGCGGCACCTCCAGGTTCTCCAGCACCGTGAGCCTGGGGAGCAGAAAGAACGCCTGGAACACAAACCCGACCTTCTGGTTGCGCACCCTGGCCCGCTCGGTTTCCCCGAGGCCAGTCACGTCCTGCCCGTCCAGCAAATACTGCCCGGAGCTTGCCGAATCCAGCAGGCCCAGGATGTTCATCAGGGTGGATTTGCCGCTGCCACTTGGTCCAACAATGGCCGTGAACTCGCCTTGCTGGATGTCAAAACTCACCCCGCGGAGGGCCTGAAATTCCTGCTCTCCAAGCTGGTAGCTTCGCTTGAGGTCCCGCACGGAAATCACTGTGCTTGTGCTGGTGGCCATGTGGGAGGCAGTGAGGACGGCCATCACTGACCTCCAGGTGTGGGTGGGAAGGTCGGGGCAGAGGAGACCGTCTTGCGGGTGGGCAAAACCACTTTCTCATCCCCGGTCAGACCGGAGGTGATGACCACTTCGGTGCCATCGGTTTCCCCGGTTTGCACGTCTTTCACAGCTGTTTTGCCATCTGCCATCTGCACTTCCACGGTGCTCCTGCCCCCGGTGGTCTTCACGGCCCGCTTTGGGACCTTCAGCACGTCCTGCAAGGTCAACACAGTGATTTCGGCCTGGGCACTCATGCCGGGGCGCAGCAGTTGCTCTGGGTTGGAGAGCTTCACCGTCACGTAAAACACCGGGATGTTCTGCTGCAGGGTGGCTTTCGGACTGATCTCGGAGACCTTGCCCCTGAAAGTCTTGCCCGGGAAAGCGTCCAGGGTGACTTCCACCTCCTGCCCCGTCTGAACCTGACGGATGCCCGTCTCATCCACCTGCATGGGGAGTTCAAGCACCCTGTCCTGCCCGATTTCCACGGTCACAGCACTCGATGGTCCGCCCACCGTTCCAGTCACACTGAGCACCTGGCTGTCCACCGGGGCTTTCAGGGTGTGTTTCTGCAGTTGTGTTTGTGCGGTCTGCAGTGAGGTCCGGGCTGATTCCACAGAGAGACTGGCATTGTCGATGGACTGCTGGTTGCTGGTCTGCTGGGTCTGCTGGGTGTTGAGGGCGGCCTGATAGGCCACCTGCGCAGATTTGAGGGCGTCACTGGCTTTCTGCAGGGCCGTCTGTGCATCGGTGAGGGTCTGCTGGCTCACCCCACCGGCCTGATAAAGACGCTGGTTGAGGGTGAGGGTGTCCTGGGCGGATTGCAGTTCCCGGCGAGCATTCTGCACGTTCACCCGTGCGGTTTCCACCGCCTGCTGCTGGGAGGTGGTGTTGCTGCTGGAAGACGCCCGGGAGCTTTTCAGGTTGTTTTCGGCGGTCTGCAGGCTGGTTCTGGCGTTCAGAAGGTTGTTTTCTGCTTCCTGATCGTCCATTTTCACCAGCACCTCCCCACTTTTCACCCGGCGACCTTCCTCGATCAGGAAGGTCACGGTTCCAGAGACGTCCGGATGCAGTTCCCGCACGTCGGTGGCTTTCAGGGTGCCGGAGCCACTCACCTGCAACTGGAAATTGCCCTTGCTTACGGGCACGGTGTCCAGCACAGTGGGCATGGACCCTGGTCTTGGGAGTGCGAAAAAGCCCCCCACCAGCACCACCGGGACCAGCCACCACCACAGCCGTTTTCTGCCTTTTGGAGGGTTTTTGCGAACGGCGGTGGTCACTGCACACCTCCCACATCCACCCCGGCAGCAACACTGAGGGTCATCAGGCTCCTGAAATAACTGTTTTCGGCCTGAAGCAGAGACAGTTCACTGTTCAGCACGCTGCCCTCGCTTTGCAGCACGTCCACTTTCGCCACCTGACCGTTCTTGAAGCGGGTCTGGGTCTGCTTCAGGCTTTCCTGGCTGTTTTGCAGGGCCTTTTGTTGCAACTGCACTTTCTTCCAGGCGTCGAGGGCCTTCTGGTGGCTGTCGTTCAGGGTGTTGATGGCGCTTTTCAGGGTGCTTTCCAGCGTGCGCTTGCGGTTCTCCAGGGTGGTTTTCGCATCCTCCAGGGTGCTTTTCGGGGTGTAATCGTTGTTGCTGAGGTTCCACTGCAACGCTGCGCTCTCCACGCTCTGCCGGGCCTGCACCACACTGCTGAGCTGCCCGGAGAGGTTCTTCTTCAGGTCCTCGAGTTTCACACCGAGGGGCCTGGGATCTGCCAGCGGTTGCGCTTCAAGGTCTGCACTGTTCCCACCGAAAAGCTTGCTCAGTTGCAGGCTGTAGATGGGCGTGGCATCCCTGGCGTTCTCCAGGCTTTGCAGGTCCGACTGGTGGGTCTGCTCGGCATTCTTCACATCAAGAGCTGTGGCGTTTTTCAGTTGCAATCGGGCCTTCTGGATGTTCAGCTTCATCAGGGAGAGCTCCACCTGTTTTGAGAGCACCTGGATGTTCTTCTGGTTTTCGAGCAGTTGCGTGTAGCTGTTCAGCAGGGACTGCCGGGTCTGCAGTTCGGTGGCTTTCAGGTTCACTTTGGCCTGATTGAACGTCTGCTCTGCCGAGAGCAAATCTGTGGCCAGGGCGGTGGGGTCCTGCTGTTTGATGGTCCAGTCCTCCTGTGCACTGTTCAGTTCGGTGCGGGCATTTTGCAGGTCGGTGTTGTCCCGCAGGGTGTTCTCCCAGGCGTGCTGGAAACTGAGGGGAGCGGCGAGGGCGGTGGTGGCCATGAAGACAGTGAGGGTCAGCATTTTCATAAGGATTCTCCTGTGGCAAGGCGCAATTTGAACGCCTGCAGGTAAGCATTGCGGCGGGCCTGGACGAGATTGAAGCGGGCGGATTGCAGGCGGATTTCGGCGTCCAGCAGCTCTGCCGGGGTGATGAGGCCCAGTGACAGGCGTTTTTGCTGGATTTCCAGACCCTGCCCGGCATGCCGGACCTGCAGGGTGCCCTCCTCCACCTGTTGAACGCGCTGGAGGTAACTGTGGTACTGGGTGGTGATGTCCTGTTTCACGGTGTTGAGCGCGTCTTCCACTGCGAGAAGTTGCAGGTCCCGCTGGGCCATCAGGTTCTGCAGAGTGTAAGGCCGGGTGGGGTCGAGGGGAACGTTCAGTTGCACCCCCACCGAGTACCCCAGACCACCTGTGCCGGAAGAGCCGACGGGGTAACTCGCGGACATCCCCACACTGCCGGACTTCAGGGCAAAGTCGGTGCTGACGTTCCAGCCTCCACTGAGCTGCCCGAATTTGCCCGTCACCGTGAGGTCAGGCAGGGCGGACTGCAGTTGCTGGGCAGCGATGGCATCCTCACTGTCCTGGAGGGACAGCTTCGCTTTCTGCACATTGGGATGCTGGTCTGCTTTCCTGAGCAGCACCTCAGGTCCAGCAAAGGCTGGGAGGGAAAGGTCAGGGGTGAGGGTGTCGCCATCCTGCACGTCCCTTCCGAGCAACAGGGAAAGGGATTGCAGGGCTCCTTGCAGTGTGCCCTGGCTGGACTTGAGGGTGTTCTGGGCTTTCAGCACATTCAGTCGGGCATTCTCCAGCGTGTCCCGGGTGGCCTGACCGAGCAGGAGACGTTTTTCAGCGGTTTGCAGGGCAAGTTCTGCCTGCTGCAGCTGCAGTCTGGCAGCATCCACCTGCTCACGGGCGGTTTCCACCTGAAAGTACTGCTCCATCACCTGCACCTTCGCCTGCCCCAGTGCAGTCTGGGCGTCCCAGCGGGCCTGTTGCAGGGCCCGTTCAGCACTTTGCAGGTTCAGGGGGGCGTTTGCCCACGGGGCGACATCCCAGCTGGCCTTGCCTGAAAGGGTGCCACTGGTGGTGTCCGTTTTTGAATCGAAATGGCCCGTGAGGTTGAGGTTCCCCGAGAGGCTGACCGAGGGCTGCACCTGCACCAGGGCTTTCTGGTAGGTGAGTTCGGCACGCTGAAGCTTCAGGGCAGCGGTTCTGGTGGCACTGGTGGGGACCTGCAAGGCGGCATCCAGGGTGATGGGGGTGGCGAGGGCACCGCCGAGCAGACCCAGGGTGATCAGGATCAGTCGTCTCATGCCAGACAGTGTGTGGTACGAACTTCAAGAGGTGATGCATCTGCTGTGAATTTTGGATGAAAGTGAAAATGACTTCCTGGACAGGAAATTCCGTTTTCTATGGCAGGGAATGACCAGTTCTGGCTGCCCAGCATCGGGCTGCAGCAAGGATTTCCGGGTTTTTTCTGAAAGGGCTTTGTGAATGTTCCTTCAAAAAACCTTCTTTTCCCCTTCAACACACTCCCTACAATAAGAAGCATGCACAGCATCCTGATTGTGGAAGACGAAAACGACCTCGCGGAAGTGCTGGTGCGCTACCTGCAGATGGAGGGTCACCACACCGAGCGGGCCAAGGATGGGGAAGAGGGGCTTTCCCTGTGGCGGGCCGCCCAGCCGGATCTGGTGATCCTTGACATCATGCTTCCCCGCCTGAACGGACTGGAGGTGCTGCGCACCATCCGGCAGAGCCGCAAACGCACCGCCGTGATCATGCTGACCGCCCGCGCAGAGGAAATCGACCACGTGCTGGGGCTGGAACTCGGAGCGGATGATTACGTGGTCAAACCCTTCAGGCCCCGTGAACTGATGGCCCGCATCAAGGCGGTGCTCAGGCGCACCCGGCAACAGGAGGACCACGATGACCGCCCCATCCGGGTGGGTGCGCTGGAACTGGACGTGTCCCGCTTCACTGCGAAAATGGCCGGGAAGAAACTGGAGGTCACCCCGGCAGAATTCCGCCTGCTGCTGACCCTGGCCCGCAGTCCAGGACGGGTGTTCAGCCGCCAGGAACTGATTGCCGAGGCCCTGCCCGAGTCGGACGCGATGGACCGGGTGGTGGATGCCCACATGATGCACCTCAGGCAGAAGATGGTGCGCCTTGATCCCACGCCCCTCCTGGTGACCGTGCGGGGAGCAGGGTACAAACTGGGTGAAGAAGGGTGAAGCGGGGCAGCATTTACCTGCGCCTGCTGGGTGTGATGCTGTTTCTCACCATCTCCACCCCGGTGGTGGCTTTCCTGATGACCGCTTACACCATCTCCGTGACGGTGCAGGGGGACGTGTGGAACTTTTTTCCCAAACAGGAGTGGCCCACCCCTGAAGCGCAGGTTCTGGGGGAACGCCTGCGCTGGAACGCCCTGTGGGCCGCCCTGATCAGCGCTGGACTGGCCTCCATGGTGGCCCTGGTGCTGGCCCGGGGCATTGCACAACCCCTGGTGCAGGTGGGGCAGGCCGCGCGCAAGATCACCGATGGCAACCTCTCTGCCCGTGCACCTGCTTCCCCGCAGATGCTGGGGCAGGAGGCGGCAGAACTGGTGCAGCACTTCAATGAAATGGCAGAGGGTCTGGAAAAGCTGGAAGCGGGCCGCAAACGCATGATGGCCGACATTGCCCACGAACTGCGCACCCCTCTGGCCGTCTTGCAGGCCCGACTGGACGGCCTGGAAGATGGCATGCTGACCTTTGATCAGCAGGAGGCCCGCAAACTCTCCCTGCAGGTGGGCATGCTCAACCGTCTGGTGGAAGACCTGCGGCTCCTCACCCTGGCAAACACCGGGCAACTCCCTGTTCAGCAGGAAGCAGTCAACCTGAAAGTCCTTTTTGAGGATGTGATTTCCTCATTTGCCATCCGGGCAGAGCAAAACCAGCTCACGCTCACCCTGCAGGTCCCTGCAGAAGACGTGACCCTCACAGGAGATGCAGACCGACTTGCCCAGGTGCTCTCCAATTTGCTGGAAAACAGCCTCAGGCACGCCCGCAGCCAAATTGAAGTGCAGGTGTTCTCCTCTGGGACATTCAGTGTGGAAGACGATGGTCAGGGGGTGCCTGAGCAGGAACTTTCCCGCATTTTTGAATTGTATTACCGCACCGATGAATCCCGTTCCCGTGAAAAAGGAGGAAGTGGCCTGGGGTTGCCCCTGGTGCAGGCTTTCTTGCAGGCCCATGGTGGACATGCCACCGCAGAAAAGGGACAGTGGGGGGGCCTGAAAGTCACCTGCCAGATTCGTGTGAATTGAATCTCAAGCCGTCCTGATTCTTCATTCAATTCAAAAACCGCCCATTTCTCGCTGGGCGGCTTTTTTCTGCTTGGGGGGCAGAATTTGTGGCCTGATTTTCAGCCTTTCGGAGCTTTTGCCATGCCGGGCATCTTCACGAACATGGGAGGTTTGATGCCCATCAGGCGCAGCATCGTCCAGACCTGCCCTTTGTGGTGGATGTCATGCTCTCTCAGCATGTCCATCACCTGAAAGAGCGGCAGGTGCACGTTGGGGAAGGCTTCGACAGTTTTGGAGAGCTGTTCAGGGGTGGTCTGTGAGAGAAACGCCGTGGTCTGCTCGGTGAGCTGCTGGTACCTGTTCACAGCGTCCTGAAGGGTGGGGGAAGGCTCCAGACGCACACGGGGCTCTTTGCGGGCAGAGGCCAGCATCATGGTGTTGGTCTGCGAGAGGTGATCGATCAGGTTCTTCACAGACATTCCACCCTCCCAGGCTGTGAAGTTCCCCTGGTCTTCGCTGAGGTTCTGCACAGCTTCGATCAGGGCGAGGCGGTGGGCAAGCAGGCTGTGGGTGTACTGTTCAGGGCTGTAAGGCATGGTTTTTCTCCTGGGTTTGAATTCGGGGTGGCCAGCAGGACTGCATGTCCCTGGCAAACTCGGCGAAGGTCGTGGGGGGCGTTCCCAGCAGGTCTTGAAGGTCCGTGCTGACCCGTCCTGCACGGCCCAGACGGGCGGTGGTGTAGATCACCATCATGATCATGATGAAATCCCACTTGGTGTTTTTCTGTCTCCAGTGCTGAACAAACTCAAAAAGTCCGGGGTTGTCGTACTTGATGTTGCGCCCGAGTTCCCTGGACAGGATCTCTGCCACCTCAAAGTAGGTGAGGGCTTCGCTGCCGGTCAGGTCATAACCACGGGTTTCAGAGGGAGGATGTTTGAAGAGCTGTTTTGCTGCCCGGGCAATGTCGCGGGTGTCCACAAAGCTGGTTCTGCCGTGTCCTGCAGGCATCTTCAGGTGCCCGTCAATGACCTCCTCACGGTGGGTGGTCATGAGGTTCTGCATGAAAAACGAGGCCCGTAGAAAGCTCGCCGTTAAAGGGAGGTTCTGCAGGTGTTTTTCAATCTGGTGGTGAGGCGCAGCCGGGTTCTGGGGGGCACCCAGCAGGGAAAGGTACACCATGTGTTCGATTTTGCGGTGGGCACAGTGATCCAGGAAGGGGTACATGCGAACTTTCAGGCTGCCCTGCCCTGGTGGAAGCACCACAAACACCTGATTCACCCCTTCAAGGGCTCTGGCGTAGGTGTCCGGGTTCTGAAAATCAAATTTCACCCAGGGGTGGTTGCCGTGGCGTTGAGCCGCCTGAACGGGATCGCGCACAGCTGCCCTGTAGGGCATTTTTGCTTGCTGCAACTCATGCAGTAGGGGGTTTCCGACATTTCCGGTGGCTCCGGTGACCAGGATCATGGGGACCTGACTTTCCCGTTCCTTGTGGAACAAAAAGTGGTGTGAGACAATTTATGGTATAACACGATCTGGCAACAACAATCAACCCTGCAGGTGCTCCTCCCACTGCCTCAAAGCCAGCATCACCGTTCGAAAGGCCGCTCCACGCCGTGTCACCCGGTACAGCGTGCGCATCTGGTTTCCAGAAAGCACCTGCCTCTCCACAAAACCCAGCTTTTCCAGCCCATCCAGACGGTTCTTGAGCGTCGAGGAATTGATGTTCCCCAGGGCCTCCATCAGGCGCACAAATCCTCTGGCCTCCATGGACAGCAGCATCATGATGGGCAGGGACCATTTCTGCCCCAGCACCCTCAGCACCTCCACGACTGGAGAGGTTTCAGCTGTTGCACCCTGTGCCGGCTCAGAGTGATGCTCCATGCACCACCGTTTCATGCTTTCCAGAAGTGGGCGCACTGTTTCGCCTTTCCCGGTCAGGCGGTAGAGCGTGGAGGGTGGCACATCCCTGCGCACCTCCCGTTCCACCAGTCCCTGCCGCTGCAACATCTTCAGGCGGGTTTGCAGGGTGGTCGGAGAAGCCTCAGGAAGAGCCCGGGCCAGATCATTGAAAAACACTTCCCCGTTCAGCAGGACATCCAGCACCGACAGAGCCCAGCGTTCCTGCAGGATGGACAGAGCAGGAGAAGAAGAACCCTCTGGAAAACCTTCTGGAGACAGCATGCCCGTATTATTTCATGGCTGGGTCTTCCAGGGTGGGCTTCACCTGAACGGATTTGTGGCTGAGGAGGGTTCAGCCGCCGTTCCCACGCCCATGGATGATCCTTTCGAGAGGGCCATGTTGGACTTGAATCCATGATTTCAACAGGAGAATTCGCTTTTCCATGCCTCACAAGAAAAGACCTCTGGAAACATCCTTCAAATGTGGAGTTCTCAAAAGGTCCTCGTTTCTGGTGGGCTTAAAGCAAGGCTCGGAGCATGCTGGAGACAGGAGGACCTTCAGAGCTGGAAAACTTCTTGGAGCATTGAAACGGTTTGAATGCCATGAAGCCCCAAAAGCACGCTGCATCCTGGCAGGTGCCCACCGGGGGAACGGCCAGGTGGGCACAAAGCTTTCAGGGAAAACACACTGGGATCAACTTCATGAAGGTCATTTACGCTGGTCTGGTATGCGCCCCCTCGTTGTTGTGCTGATTGTGCTGTTCACCTCCCTGGCCTTCTCCCAGAATGATCCGGGGGTGCTCGAAGACCCCTCTGACCTGCCTGCTCCTGTGCTCCCGGTGATGCCTGCCCCCACCGTGAAACCCCTGCCGTGGCAGAACATTCCTGAAATCAAAGAAGCTGTGGTCGGCCAGCCTCGCATCGGTCTGTATGCGGGCTGGACCCGGCTGGTCTTCGATGTGCCAAAAGGCAGCACCGTGCAAGTCACACCAGAGGGCTTCGGGATCACCATTGGCTTCAGTGGCCTGCAGGTGCGCGGAGGACTGGCCCTCAAGTCTCCCCCGTCAAGCCTGTCCCCGGAGGTACAAGGGTGGTCCCTGTCCTCCGGACCGCTGGGCAGCACGGCCACCATCCGCACCCGGTACCCTTTGCGTGCAGGAGGTGGAGGCTGGAAGATGCTGCACCTTCCAGCCGGACTGGACAGCCTGAACGACCGACTGGTGCTGGATTTCAGTGAAGCTTTCGCGAACCGGCAAACCTTGCAGGCCCCACCCCTGCAGCTTTTCCCTTTCCCGGTGGAGGTGGTCCTGGACCCAGGGCATGGCGGGAAAGATCCGGGTGCAGTGGGGTCGGTCATGGAAAAAGAAGTGAACCTGCAAGTCACCCACAAGGTGCAGGGCCTGCTGGAAGCTGCAGGTGCAACAGTGGTGCTCACCCGACTCGGAGACACGGTGTTCAGCGATGACAAACGCACCGACCTCCAGCACCGGGCCAGTCTGGGGGTGTCCCCCAGAAAAGTGCTGGTCAGCATCCATGCCAACAGCCTGGCGAAGCAGAGTGCCCTCGCCGGGTACGGGGTGGAAACCTGGTGGCACCCCAACCACCCGGAAAGCCAGCATCTGGCCCGCACGCTGCAAAGCTCGATGCTGGAATGGACGTCGGCCTTTGACCGCAAGGTGCGCACCGCTCCTTTTGTGGTGATCAGAAACAGTCAGGTTCCCGCTGCGCTCATCGAGATGGGCTTTGTGAGCCACCCGGTGGACGGAGAGAATTTGCTTTCTGCAGGTTACCTGGACCGCATGGCCTATGGCATCGCCCTGGGCATCCAGCGTTTCGTGCTCAGTCAGGCCCCTGTGCCTTCAACGCCCTGAGGTCAGCGGAAACGCCACCTGCTTCAAGAGGAACATGCCCTTTCACTCCGAGGCACAGTCAACCCTGGAATTTCCATGAATTCAGGAGTCATTTTGAGGTCAACAAAATCCTGTTTTTGAACCCTGATCGAACTTTGATTGTGGGAAGGAAACACCAGATCAAGGTCCGTGTGCAACACCAGGTACAGGCGTCTCCCTGCTGTCTCTGCTCAACCTCAACCTTGACTTGTGAAACATTTGGGACAACAATGGATCATCATCCTCTGAACCAGAGCTTTTGTTGCGATGTGACGGGGTTTTTTATTTAGACCCATCTGCTCTGGTAACGTTACCAGTTCTCTTGCGTGCCCTTCTCCAAGGAGCTCCTTTGAAACCCAACGTCAAACAGGTCGCAAGACTCGCCGGAGTGGGTACCAGCACGGTGTCCCGCGTCCTCAACAACCACCCCAACATCTCCCACGATGCCCGCGAAAAAGTCATGAAGGCCATCGAAGCCCTCGGTTACACCCCCAACCTGGACGCCCGAAGCCTCCGGTACGGTCAGACTGGAGCCGTGTCCATCCTGCTTCCAGTGACTGGCATCCCCTTTTACGACACCCTGCTCTCCGGGATTTACAGTGAACTGGAAAAAGTGGACCTGGACCTGGCCTTCTTCCCGGTGGTGGGTGAAAACCGACTCAGAAGGTACCGGGAGGCGACCAGCATTCCCTACCGGGCCGATGGCCTGCTGATCGCTTCACTGAACCCGGAACGCATGTACCAGGGCAGACCCCCATTCAGCAAACCCATTGTGCTGGTGGACACCCACCACAGGGACTACCACAGCGTGTCTTTCGACAACCTCAGCGCAGGGCAGATGGCTGCACAACACGCCCTGGAGTGCCGACTGCCCATCGTCTTTGTGGACATCCAGGAGACCCCCGGAGAATTCGAATCCCCGGTGTTCGGAGACCGCAGGAGGGGCATTTTTTCGGTGCTCTCCCGGCACGGCATCGTTCCCAGACAGACGTTTTACACCACCGCCACCCTGGAAGGGGGACGCAAAATTGGTCAGCAACTCCTGCAAACGCCCCTGGACGGCCCCCACTTCATCCTGGCCCAGTGTGACGATGTGGCGATTGGCATCCTCCGGCATTTGACCGACGCAGGACAGCAGGTGGGTGAAGACTTTTTGATCATGGGGTTCGACGACAACCAGGACGCACAGCAAGCCGGACTCACCACCATCCATCAGCCTGTTCGTGAAATGGGGGAGAAGGCTGCAGGGCTGCTGATCCAGGCCCTGGCGCAGGAGCTTCACCAGTTGCAGCACCAGCAACTCGCCCCCTCCCTGCAGGTTCGCCAGACCACCCGGACCTGACCTTCCGTTCAAGAGGGAGGGGGTGCTGCTTCTGGGGCAGGTTTCCTCTTGACTTTCCAGGGGGGCATGAAGATAATGAATTCATTCTTTGGTAACGTTACCAATCTCAGCTCAGGTGTGGTCATGGTTGTCCATCCAGCATCTACATGCAATAGCAGGGCTTATCGCTGTTTCTTGGGTTGAATTGGTAACGTTACCAACAGAAGGAGCCTCTTTTAAACCCAGCCTCCTGGACGTTAAAGACCCGCTGGAGCAGGCATCAACACGGTGTCACCTGTCCTCAAGAACCACCCCAACATCTCCCACGAAAAAGTCATGAAGGCCATGGACAGCCCGGGCCACCTTCTCAACCTGGACGTTCGAAACTTCCGGTCTGCCAGGACCGGAGCATCACAAAAGAGGGCTGCGGCACGCCTGCAGCGTGACATCAGAGAAACACCACATCACGGCACTGACCAAAAAGGAGTTTGAACATGAATCGATCCCGCCTCACCCTGATCACTGGCCTTCTGATGACCGCTGGCCTTTTCAGCCACGGCCTGGCCGCAGATGTTCCCTGCGTGCCCAGCCCTTACGGCAACACCGAACTGTTTCTGCGGGGCGGCATGAACAGCTGGAACGCCCTGCCCGAATACAGGTTCACTTATGTGTGCAACCACTACGAACTGACCACCGAACTCACCGGAGACCAGACCTTCAAAGTGGCAGATGCAGGCTGGTCTGCCCCCACCGACTTTGGTGGAGGAGCACAGAGCACCCCCCAGCCAGGAACACCCCTGCCCCTCAAACTTCAGGGATCGAACTTGACCTTTGCCTTCAAGGGCCTCTCAAGAATCATCCTGGATGTGACCTCGGGGCAGCCCAGCCTGCTGATTGCGGACTGCCCCAGAAACCCCTTTGGCAGCACGGGCCTGTACCTCAAAGGCAGCATGAACAGCTGGAACGCCACAGAAGAATACCGCTTCAAGTACGTGTGTGATGCGTTTTTTCTGAATGTGGGTCTGACAGGCAACCAGGAATTCAAAGTGGCCGATCCCGGATGGAGTGCCCCCACCACTTTTGGAGGCAAAGACGGCAGCAGCAGCACCCTGAAAGCAGGAGAAGCCCTGCCCCTGCTTTCGGACCAGCAACTTGGGGGCAGTGCCAGCAACCTGAAATTCAACTTCACCGGAGAGCACACCCTCAAATTCACAGTGGATGCAGCGGGCAAAAACGGGACGCTGACCATTGGAGAGAAGACTTTCGTGGACCGCTCTGCCCGTGAAGTCACCGATCCGGTGGCCCTCAGTGTGCAGTACGATTCCCGCAACCTGGCGTTCAAGGCCCCTTTTGGAGCAACCAGAGCCGGGGAAGAGGTTCAATTCGCCCTCTCGGCCCTGCCTGGGGTGGAAAGTGCAACCCTGGTGCTGGAAAAACGCATTCTGGAAGGAAACCAGGAACGCCTGGAGTACCTTCCTCATGCCCGCATCCCCATGCAGAAAAAACAGGATGGGAACAGAGAGGTGTGGAGTGCCACCCAGGTGTTCCCGGACAGCAGCGTGTACGGGTACCACTTTGAGCTGAAGATCGGCAAGGACACCTACGTCTACCAGAACAACAAGAATTCCATCTACTGGACCACCGAGAAAGGCAGCGATGGGGTGGGGGTGCTGGACTTCAGGCCCGAAGATCCCAAGGCCATTCGCCGTTACCGCCAGACCGTCTACCAGCCAGATTTCAAGGTGCCGGACTGGGCGAAAGACGCCGTGTACTACTACATCTTCCCGGAGCGCTTCCGCAACGGAGACAAAGCCAATGATCCAAAGGTGGGCGTGGACACCTACCTGGACCAGCAGATCGAAATCCACGACAACTGGAATGAAGCCCCCTTCCTGCCCAACTCGGGTGATGGCAGCGACACCGTGTACAACAATGATTTCTTTGGAGGAGACCTGCGTGGCATCATTGAAAAACTGGATGACCTGAAAGACCTGGGGGTGAACACCCTGTACCTCAACCCGATTTTTGAGGCCCCCAGCAACCACAAGTACGACACGGCCGATTACCTGCACATCGACAACAACTTCGGGACCAACGCAGAATTTCAGGAACTCACCCGGGAATCGGCAAAACGGGGCATGCGGGTGATCCTGGACACCTCCCTCAACCACACCGGCAGTGACAGCATCTACTTTGACCGCTACGGCAAATACCCTGAAACCGGGGCGTTCGAGAAAGAGCAGATCCGCACAGATTCCCCTTACACTGACTTCTATACCTTCAATCCCGGTGGGGCCACGGCAGACCAGAAGTACGCGGGCTGGGTGGGGGTTTCAAGCCTCCCAGAACTGAAAGAATCGGACGCCTGGAAGGATTACGCTTACCGTGCAGACAACGCCATCACCCGGTACTGGCTCAGGCAGGGCGCTTCAGGGTGGCGCATGGACGTTGCCCCCTGGGTCAGTGACTCCTTCTGGCAGGAGTGGCGCAAGACCGTCAAGGCCGAAAACCCGGATGCCCTCACGGTGGCTGAAACCTGGTTCAATGCCAGCAAGCACTTCCTGGGGGATCAGTTTGACAGCACCATGAATTACATCTTCCGCAACACCGTGCTGGATTACGCTGCAGGTGGGAAGGCCAGTGAACTGTACCAGAACCTCGAACTCATGCGGGAAGAGTACCCTCCACAGGCGTTTTACGCCCTGATGAACCTGCTCTCCACCCACGACGCAGCCCGGGCACTTCACAAATTCGGGTACACCTCTGAAACCACACCACAAGACACCATCGACACTGCAAAAAAACGCCTGAAACTCGCCGTGCTGTTCCAGATGACTTACCCTGGTGCCCCAGCCATCTACTACGGAGACGAAGTGGGCGTGACGGGAGGAGAAGACCCCAAAAACCGGGGCACCTACCCCTGGGAGGACGTGGGTGGGAAACCCGACCTTGCCTTGCGCGAAGACTTCAAGAAGCTGATTGCCCTGCGCAACCAGAATCCCGTTTTGCGCTCTGGAACCCTCTCTGCGCCCCTCTTGCTGGACGACCATGTGGTGGTTCTGCTCAGAGAACTGGACTCAAAAGCCGTACTGGTGGGGTTGAACAACGACACACAACCCCACCAGGTGAACGTCAAGCTGCCTGAGAAATACAAAAACCGAACAGGCCTGGATTTGCTTACCCACACCACCCAGGCGCTGGATGCGGCTGTGACGGTTCCGGCTCTGGGCGGATTGGTGCTGGAATTGCAGTGAGAGATTGATCTCATCCTGTGCCTGTTGAGGAGCAGATGGGAGAACTCCTCCTGCTCCTCAATGCTGAACATGAGGCTGGACTTGTGGGTTCATGGGGTCAATCCCCTGCAAGGTTTTTCGGCTCTTTTGCAGAGACCAGTAGAATAACGTTATTCTAAGAAACGCCTTCGATCCAGACAGCAAATTCCCAAACAAGAAACGGAGTGCCCTGAGCACTCCGTTGAAATTTCACCCCTGTTTCTATTGCAGGAAGCCCTCGCGGGTGGCGGTCAGCAGGGGGTTGTGGTCCCCATCCACCGGATTGCGGAAGTAACCCTGGTTGACCGTCCAGATGATGGCCCCTCCGAGGCCCTGGTCCTTGACGTACTGGCCTTTGGTGAGGATGGACTGGGGATCTTCGTAGGACACGAAGTCACAGTCCTGCATGCCCTGACCTGTGTGCCCGGCGTTCAGGTGGACACCTGTTCCCAGCGGTCTGCTGCTCAGGTAGGGCACCTTGGCGATGTCGTCCCACATCCGCACGTTCACGTCATGCACGCTGTACAGGGACTTGATGCGGCGGTAGCTCATCTCATTGTCGCCGGTGCCCATGATGCCGCGAATGGGCTCAAGGGGAGCGTAAGAGCGGCGGTAGCAGTTGCCATAGAAGCCGATGCCGACCCCAAATTTGTTGGCAGGAACGCCAGCAGCAAGGTAACGCTGGGAGGTGCTGGAGACGCTGGTGGGGTGGTCGCCACCTTCTCCGAAGAGGGCAGAGGAGTGCCAGGTGGACCAGCCCCAGGGCCCGGCCATGTCGTAGCTCATGATGTTGATCTGGTCGAGGAGGGGGGCAACCTCTGCCACCCAGGGGTCGGCCTGGTCGTTGTTGACGTTGAGCCAGCCCACCGGGAGGGTGAGGATGATGTCGGGTTTCGCGGCCCGCAGGTCCTCGGCAAGCTGGGTGATGAACACGCGGTCATCCACCTCGATGCCCAGCAGGGGTTCAAAGCCCACATGGATGGGTTCCCAGTCCAGATCGATGCCGTCAAAGTTCAGGTCTTCCATGACCTGCAGCAGGTCCTGCACAAACTGCTTGCGGTACTGGGGTTGCATGGCGATCACCAGACCATCGCGGAACCCGGAACCTCCAAGCATCAGGAGGGCCTTGTCTCCATTTTTGTGGGCTTCTGCTGCACCTGCCCTGGCCCAGTCTGCCCCACCAGGACCCTGGAAGAAGCTGGTGTTGATGCCGGTGTAGTGGGTGGTGCCCTCTTCGAAGTTTGCCCAGATGGAAGCAACCATCAGGTGGGTGAGTCCTCCGAAGTCGAGGTCCTGCGGTCTGGGGTTTTCATCTGTGGCAGAGTGCCCTGCGTTCCAGCCCGAGTAGTAGCCTGCCACCCAGGGGGTGCGGCCTGTCTTCACAACCCTTGCGGCCTTGCCCACAGCCCCTCTGGAATCCACCACTTTGAGGATCGGGGTGAATCGGCCATTTCCGGTGTAGGTGAAGCTCTGGGTCTTCTGGGTTTCGCAGTGCTCGATGGTGAAGTCGTTGGTGCCGTTGCCGTCGGTGTCCAGCAGACAGGTCAGGGCGTCCCCTTCAACATCATCTCCCTGCAGGGTGAAATTCACGTTCAGAGGAGCATTGCCGCCCGAAGCACTGAGCTTGAAGCTTTTCACGGTGGGGGCAATGTTGGGTCCCTGCTGGAAGCTCCAGTCCACGGTCTGGGTGTCCCCTTCGCTGTTGAAGCTGCCTGATCCACCCTCAATGCGGCCCGCATTCAGGCTGTAGTTGTAGGTGACATCGCGGGGAAGGCCGAGGGTTGCGGTCCAGGTGCCATCAGCGAGGGGCAAGAGGTCAATCTGATAGGAGGGCAGAAATTCCTGTTTCGAAATGGCCGATTTCTGCAGCCCTGCAAAGTTGGGGTCGGTGATGGTGGCCTGAAGCTGGGTGGTGCTTTCAGGCACGCCTGTCACCCGCAGGGTCACCTCGGTGAGTTCTTCTGACAGACCGACCACCACGGTCCCGGTGCTGGTGTCCACCACGTTCACATTGCGGTTTGCAGAACGGGCAAGGTTGTTCGCGTTGGTGACCACCACGGAAACATTGCGGCTTCCAGGGGCAGTGAAGGTGTGGGTGAGCGTGCGGGAATCGGTGCGCCCGGAGAGGTTGAAGTCCTGGATTTCCCCATCGCCCCAGTCCACCCTGAGGGTTCTCAGGTCGGCGTGCTGGTCGCTG
Organism: Deinococcus cellulosilyticus NBRC 106333 = KACC 11606; assembly: GCF_007990775.1. Classification (NCBI taxonomy): domain Bacteria; kingdom Thermotogati; phylum Deinococcota; class Deinococci; order Deinococcales; family Deinococcaceae; genus Deinococcus; species Deinococcus cellulosilyticus. The sequence goes on from NZ_BJXB01000004.1 coordinate 245,550, forward strand.
GTGTCGATTCTCAGGCTGTACACCTCGCCTTTCTTGACCGAGCTTGCCCCGGTGAGCACTGGAATTTCAGGTGGGTTGCCTGCAACGGGTTGCATCTGGATGCTGGTGCTGGATGCGGCTTCACTGAGGGTGACCTGTCCGGTGCCCTGCTGGACCACTGGACCTCCGGGGGTGTTGCGGCCTTCCACAATCACGTCCCTGCCCACGCCGGTTTCCACCCCGAGCAGTTTTCCGGTGGCGGTGGTGCCAGAGACATTCAGCGCCACCTGCTTGTTGCCGATCTTGGCACTGAGGAACCTTGCCACTGGATCAATGCCGGACACATCCAGACTGAGCGTGCTGGTGAGTCGTTTCAGCCCGATGTTGAGGGGGGCACCATCGAAAACATGGTTCTTGATGACCGTCTTGTACAGCACCACCCCCGTGGCCGGATCTCCCTGCTGGGGCCTGCTGTTGAACGCCCGTGCAGTGATGTTGTAGGTTCCGGAGATCAGGTTGGGGAAATTGAAGGTGGCCTGCCCCTGGCTGTTGGCGGTGGCTTCCTGCACCAGATCCTGGGGGCCACTCAGTTCAATGCGGATGAACGGAGCCTCTGCAGGCACAGCCAGGGCCATGATGCGGGTGGCCTGCGGCTGGGTGGGAGGGGTGCTGCTGCACGCGGCGAGGGTCAAAGACAGGCTGATGAGTAAGGTGTTTCGCTTCATGGTTCTCCTCTGGTCATGGGGTGAAGTCAGGTTTCAGCTGTACGAGGGGGTCTGTGGACTGTGGCTGGTGCGTTCCAGCAGAGATTTGAGCTGCCTCAGGTCCTGCCGGATGCGCTGGTGCAAAAAAAACTTCAGCAGGGAAACATAAGGCAGCCAGCTTTCTGGAGGGGTCAACTGCAGTTCCAGCGTGACCCGGGTGCGGTTCATGGAGGCCTGAAAGCTGCGGCTGCCCGAAAGGGGGAAGCCCCCACAGGTGCCCACAAAGTCATGCCTCACCCCTTCCTGCACGTAAACCACGGTAGAGTCGGTGTGCAGGGTGCGCCCCATCAGGTGCAGGGTTTCCTCCAGGCACGTCCCGACCTGCACGGTGCCTGGGTGGCTCTGTTGGATGCCTGTGACCCCTGTGCGCCAGCTGCCATCCAGGCTGTGGTTGGCCAAGGTCTGATAAACGCAGTTCAGGGGCTGGTGAATCCAGATGTGGGCAATGATGCGCATGATGACCTCCAGGGTCCACGGGCTGCATGGACCGTTCCTGCGGATGCGAACATCCTGAAGTGAACCTTAAGCCAGCGGGTGTGACTGGCCTGTGACCGGAAGGGGAGGGTGGTGTGACGGCACCGACACACGGGGCAGGGAGGGGTGAAATACACTGAGGTCCCACCCCTGAGGAGGTCCTTCGTGCTTTTGTTGTCTCTGCTGTTTTCTTTCCTCCTGCGATCAGGAGTCCTTCAATGACCCTACAGTTGCACCTGCTGGGAGAAGCCCGACTGGTGGTGCAAGACCGCACAGTGCGTCTGGACCGCCGCACCGCCGCAGTGCTCTCTTACCTGGCCCTCAGTGGCCCCACCGTGAAGTACCGTCTGGCCGGGCTGTTGTGGCCCGACTCAGAAGAACACACGGCCCGGGGGAACATGCGGCAACTGCTGCGTCGCCTGAAGACCGCAGCCGGCTTCGAGGTGATCGAGGGTCAGGAGGTGATCCATCTCCATCCTCAACTTCAGGTCGATGCCCTGACCCGGCAGGAAGCCCACGAAGCAGATTCCCTTCCGCAATCCCTGCTTGAACACCAGGATTACGATGACCTCCCTGAATTTCAGGAGTGGCTGGACTCCCAGCGGGAACAGATGCAGCAGAAAGCACTGGACAGATTGCTGGAATCGGCCCGGCAGGCCCTGGAGGCTGGACAGCCTCTGGAGGCTTTGCAACTGGCCTCAAAGGTGATTTTGCTGGACCCCTGCCATGAAGAGGCCACGGCAGTGCAGATGCAGGCCCACCTGCAGCGCAACGAGGTGGGTGCAGCAGAGAAATGCCTGCAGCGCCTGACCGAGAACCTTGCGGCCCTCGGGCTGGAGGTGTCTGCAGAATTGGGGCACCTGCTTCATTCCTGGCCCATCACTTCAGATCAGGTGGAATCCCGACATGGGGGCCGTCCTCCCCTTCTCAGGGGGCGCGAGCAGGAGTGGGCGTGGCTGGAGCAGGCCTGGGAGCAGCACCGCATTTTCTTTGTGACGGGCGAGGCTGGCCTCGGCAAATCCCGACTGGTGACAGACTTCGTGCACAGCCACACCCGCGCGGTGATCCTCAAAGGCCAGCCTGCAGACCAGCAGGTGCCTTACGCCACGGTGCGCCGCATTGTGCGGCAGCTCTTGACCGCGGTGCCCCGTTTACAGGAACCGGGAGCGTTGCCGGTCTGGGTGCGACAGGAACTCAGGCGTCTGGTTCCAGAACTGCTGACCCAGGAGGGGGCAGATGCCCCTCTGGCAGCCTGGGACAAACTCCGTTTCTTTGATGCCCAGGTGGAACTGATGCGAGAGGCTGCAAAGGATGTGGGTGTGCTGGTCTTCGATGACGCCCAGCATGCGGACCCGGCGACCACTGAGCTGGCCATCTACATTTTCGCCCGCGCTGTGCAGGAAGCGGCGGCCCTGCCCAGATTCATCGACATCTACCGCCAGATGGACCTGCCTGTGGCGGCTGCAGAGGCCATCGAGCGTCTGGTGGTGGATGGCCTGGCCAGCGTGCTGGAGGTGAAGCCTCTGGCCCCCACAGATGTGGGGCTGCTCTTTGAAGACCTTTGTTGCGTGTCTCTCACTGGAAACGCCCTGCAGGAGGTGCACCGTCTGGTGCAGGGCAGCCCCCTGTACCTCTCAGAACTGGCAAAACATTTGCATTCTGTGGGCTGGAAAGAAGGGCCTTTGCCCAGAGACCTTCCCTGGCAGGGGAGTGTCGGGGAAGTCATTGAACAGCGACTTGAAACCCTATCCCCACTTGCCCTGCAGGTGGTTCGTGTTTCTGCTCTCCTGCAGGGCGAGGTGCATCTGGAGTGGGTGGCCTGTGCCCTCAGGCAACCTGCCTGGCAGCTGATGGAAGTCTGGAGCGATCTGGAAAAGACAGGGTTTCTGACAGGGGAGGCTTTCAGCCACGATCTGGTGCGGGAAGCCGTGGTGAGGCACACACCAGCAGGTGTGCAGCGGGAGTTGCACCTGTGTCTGGCCGAAGCCCTCCAGGGGTCTGGTGCTGATGCTTTACGGGTGGCCCAGCATTTTCAGAAAGGGGAGGCACCCCTTCAGGCAGCAGAAGCCTACCTGCAGGCAGCCCATCAGGCTTTTGAGCGCTTTGGTCTGCGTGCAGCGCTGGAGCAGGCAGGTCAGGCAGCCCAGTTGCTGGAAGCTTCTGGAGCGCTCGAAGCTGCCTATGAAGCCCATGCGGGGCTGATCCAGAAGGTCTGGCGTCATGATCTGTCCCAGGTCCAGCCTGAAGAGATGGAAAGGCTTCAGAAGCGGGTGCAGACCGCAGAGCAGCAGGAGCGGTTTGATGTCCTGCATGCCTCATGGTTGCTGTACGGGCAGCAACAGGCCGTTCAGGCAGAGCAGGAGGCCAGACAGGCACTGGACCGGGAGCCCGCTCAACCGGAGATCCGGGCAGAACTCTTGTGTGTGCTGCTGGAGTGTGCCCTGGCGCAGCGTCGGGGCAGAGACATCCAGGAGCGGGTGCAGCAGGTGCTTGAAGCCCTTGTGTTTCAGCACTCGGATGCCCTGCTGGCCCTGCAGGCCATGACCCTGTCGGTGGCTTACGGCATCATGAGCGATTTTGAGACGGCAGCCATCTGGGTGGAGCGCAGTGCAGAACTTTTTGAAAAGCTGCAGGACGACTACCGGGCCATGACGGCCTGGTCTTATTACACCACGGTGCTGGAACGCCAGGGCAAATGGGCCGAGGCCGATGCAGTGCGAGAAAAACTGCACCACAAACTCAGGCGTGGTCTGGAAGTGGGGAGTCTGCAGTACCTGAATGCAGTGTGCTGGGCGGTGAGCCTCACCCACCGCAGGATGTACCGACAGGCCCTGACACAACTGCAGGCATGCCAGGGCCTGCTGCAGGCTGGAAGGCACAACAGCAGCACACTGGACCGGGCATTTGCGAATTTCTACTTTGCAGTGGGTGACCTGAGGAGCAGTGAAGCCTGCATCCGGCGGGCACTGGAAAACCCAGATCCACAGGATGCCGCCAGAGAGCTTCCGTGGGTGCTGAAAAGCTGGATTCATTTTGAGCTTGGCGAAACAGAGCAGGCTGCCTTTGCTCTCTCAGAAGGGGAGAAAGCCCTCAAGGCAGCCCCATTCACCTACACCCTTGGGCTCTGGCACCTGATTCATGGCCTTCATGTGCGAGACGGCAGGCAACAGGAGCATCTGGAGCAGGCCCTCCACATGGCCCAGAGGTACAACCATCCTGAATTGCTGACCACCGTGCTCTCTGCCCGGGCAGAGTTGGCTTTTTCAGAGGGAAGGTGGGAGGAGGCCCTGGCGGATTCCACCGGGGCCTACCAGCGTTTCATGACCCATCCGCCCAGAGAAGACCCTGCCCGTCTGCTCCTCATGCACCATCAGGTCACGAAAGCCCTCAGGCAGCCCCAGGCAGAGCAGGTGCTGGATTATGCCCTGCACTGGCTGGAGAAAACCAGTGAGGAGGTGCCGGAAGAACACCTTGGGCACTTCTGGAACAGGCCTTCCCACCGGACCCTTCTGCAGAAGGCATCTGCTCGACTGCTGCCTGACCGGGCCTGAAACGCCAGTCAGCTTCCATCTTCCAGTTGTGCAGCTTCATTCAGGTGGGCTTCTGCCCGCTGGGTTGCGCCGAGCAGACGGGCCTCCTCTGCCGCCTTTCTGAGGGGAAGGATGGCCTGCTGGGGTTTGCCCCCAGCCTGCCAGAGCCGGGCAATGCGCAGGGGATCGCCCTGATGTTGTTCCAGTGCCCGTGCAGCCTGCCGATGAAGCCACTTGCGCACGGCTGCAGGGGTGTCTTCCAGCATCACCTCTTCCAGCAGGCCATGGGTGAAGGTCCAGCCCTGCAGGACCTGTGCCTCTTCCAGTTCCTGCAGGCTTTTCTGAAGTTGCTCTGCAGGCATGTCCAGTGCGGTCCCCAGGCGGTCAGGGCGGGCCTCTCCACTCAAGACCGCACACATGCGTGCAACGGCCAGGGTGTCCTGCTTCAGGCTGGACAGGCGGTGGCGCATCAGGGTTTTCAGGCGTCCAGAGAGGGGAAGTTTCCCTGGGAAGAGCAGGGTTTCACTGCCTGTCTGGTGCAGGTGCCGGGCGGTCTCCAGGGCAAAGAGGGGATTTCCTCCAGAGAAGCGGTACAGCTCTTCTGCCCACCGGTCCAGCCCATCGACTTTCAAGGTGCGCAGCATGTCGGTCAGTTCTGCTGGAGACAGGGGAGGCACGTCCAGATGCACCAGATGCCCTTCCTCAACCTTCCCTTGCAACTTTGCCCAGCGGTCCGAAGAGAGTTCTTCTGTCCGGGCAGTCAGCACCAGACGGGGCGGCAGGCCGTCGCCTTCAGGAGCCTGAAGGCGGTGCAGCATGTACACCCCCACCTCGAAGGTGGCATCGTCCACCAGATGTACATCGTCGTAAAGCTGTCCGGAAAAGACCCGACGGGTGGCCCACACCAGCTGCACTCCGGCTTCCAGAAAGCGCTTGAGGTCTGCAGGGGTTTCCAGTGGAGGAGGTGGAGGCCCCAGGTGCGGGAACAGGCGGGCCATCTCTCGCCTGACTGCGGCAGGCAGGACCAGTCGGGGGTGGGCAGCCAGAAATTCTCCCCATGCCCTTCTGAGGGTGGAGTAGGGAACCCCCAGGTCTCCAGGGCGGCCTCCTGCCCTGGCAAAGTGGCCTTTTGCTCCCAGAAAGGTGTGGGCGATGCTGGTTTTTCCAATGCCTGCGGGTCCAGTCAGCAGAATGGCCTGATCTCTCTTCCAGGCTTCTTCCATGTGCTGCAACAGGTCTCCACGTCCCACCAGACAGGGAGGATCTTTCCAGCGTCTGGGCTTTGCTGGAGAGGCAACCGGACTGACCGGGACCCGTTTTCCCTCTTCGATGTCACGGAGGAGCTGGGTGGTTGCTTCGGACGGCGGCAGGCTCAGGTGCAGGTTCAACTGTCGGGCACAGGTCTGGTAGGCTTCTCTGGCCTTCTCAGGCTGTCCCATCTGGGCCTGGACCCGCATGATCCGGCGGTACAGGTCCTCGGCGAGGGGTTCCAGGGCAAGGGCTTCGGTGGCCAGTTGCAAGGCGTGGTTCCAGTCTCCCCGGGCTTCTGCCTGCTGGGACTGGCAGCGCAGGGCCACCAGACGGCTCTGGTCCAGCAGGGCCTGGTGCCCGGTCAGCCACTCCTGAAATTCGGGCAGGTCATCAAACGAGGCCCCTCCCAGCAGGCGTCCTTTCAAAGAGATCACCTCGTCGTGTTTGCCCTGAAAGGTGTATTCTCTGAGCTCAAGGGCATCGACCTGAAGTTGAGGATGGAGATGGATCACCTCCTGACCCTCGATCACCTCGAAGCCGGCTGCGGTCTTCAGGCGACGCAGCAGTTGCCGCATGTTCCCCCGGGCCGTGTGTTCTTCTGAGTCGGGCCACAACAGCCCGGCCAGACGGTACTTCACGGTGGGGCCACTGAGGGCCAGGTAAGAGAGCACTGCGGCAGTGCGGCGGTCCAGGCGCACTGTGCGGTCCTGCACCACCAGTCGGGCTTCTCCCAGCAGGTGCAGGTGAGGTGGAGCAGCAAAGAAGGGAAGCATTCAGGGCCTCGGGTCCACCCGCAGTATACTGCTCAGGAAATCCTGCAATCGCTGTGGCTCGGAGAAATACCGCTGAATTCCGGTGGAGGTGTCCCTGACACTGGCCCGCCAGTGTTCCTGGGAAGGGGGCAGGGTGTCCCCTTCCTGCTCAAACCACACCCGCACCACCAGCAGCATGTGGTTGCTCATGACATGTTCCTCATCACCGATTTGTAGGCCTGAAATCTACGCATGAGAGCAGCATATTCACGGGCTGTGACCGGGCTGTGACCACGCTGGACGGAAAGTTGTCTAGATTCAGGGGTTTTCCCTGAAGGATCACTTGCGGGAATCGGGTGAAATGGGAAGACCTGCTGCTGAAAACCTGCTGAATTCAGGCCTCGCGCCTTGCAAAGGACCCTCATGCCCACAGACCCTGAAATGGACCGCTTCAACCTCACCCGCAGTGTGATCAGTGCCCCCCTGATCCGCGACCTGCACGAACGCCACCGCAGAAAAACCGCAAATACAGGCATCACCAAATTCCCCCAGGGCATGAAAAACCTGCTGACCTCACGGAACTCCGGTGGGGACCAGGAGCCCCCCCGAAACGAGCAGGTGCCTCCCCAGCAGTCTGATGCGGACCTGCCGCACCTGGAAGTCATCATTGAACTGAACCTCGCCTACAAAGACGGGGTGGAAAAAGCAGCAGAGCGCCTTAAAGAACTGCTGGTGCAGGCCGAACCTGAACTGGCCGCAGACACCGACGGCGACCACCACCTGCGCATCAGCAGCCAGTATGTCTTTGCCAGAATCACCGAGAACACCCTGCACCTGCTGGTGGACCGGGAGCATGACCTGCCCAGGCAGGAGCGCATTGTGCAGTACATCTGGCCGGATTTTGATGTGGAACCCCACCTGCACCGCTCCGTCCCCACCGTCAAGGCAGACGCAGCACACGTTGCATTTTGCGCTTCAGGAAAAGGCATGGTCTGGGCGGTGCTGGACTCAGGCATTCAGGGAGACCACCCCCACTTCAAGAAGCACGACAACCTGAACGTGACCCTGCCTATCCAGCACATGGATTTCACAGGTGGAGGAGACCCCTTGCAGGACCCCTTCGGCCACGGGACCCATGTTGCTGGAATCATCGCTGGAGAACTCCAGAACGACCAGATCGATGGGGGCATCAAAGCCTTCACCCGCACCCGCGTGGACCGCATGGACCCCAACACCCGTGAGATCAAAACCGACATCAAGTACATTCCTGAGCCCATTGAGCGCATCACAGGTGTGGCCCCGGAATGCAAACTGGTGAGTTTCCGGGTGCTGGACCAGAATGGGCGCGGGAAGACCAGCAACATCATCATGGCCCTGAACAAAATCAACGAGATCAATGCCTACGGGCGTTCCCTGATCATTCACGGGGTCAACCTCAGTGTCGGGTATGGATTCGAGGCGGAATGGTTCGCCTGTGGCCAGAGCCCCCTGTGCACCGAGGTGAACCGTCTGGTGAAAAGTGGCGTGGTGGTCGTGGTTGCAGCAGGAAACACCGGATACGGCACCCTGCAGACCGACGCCATGAGCGCCGTGAAATCCCCCCTGCAACTGAGCATCAATGATCCGGGGAACGCTGAACTCGCCATCACCGTGGGGGCCACCCACCGGGACCAGCCCCACACTTACGGGGTCTCTTACTTCTCCAGCAAAGGACCCACCGGGGATGGCCGCATGAAACCCGACCTGGTGGCCCCCGGCGAGAAAATCCAGTCCTGTGCTGCAGGAACCACCGCTGCCGCCGTCAACCTCAAAACAGGCACCCCCTGCCATTACGTGGAGGACAGCGGAACCAGCATGGCCGCCCCCCACGTCTCTGGTGCAGTGGCGGCCTTCCTGTCCATCCGCAAGGAATTCATCGGGCAGCCCGAAAAAGTCAAGAAGATTTTCATGGACTCCGCCATCGACCTCGGCCGTTCCCGCGATTTTCAGGGGAAGGGCATGGTGGACCTGATGCGGGCCATCCAGTCCGTCTGAACCTGACCCCCACCTTTAAAGGAGCCTGACATGAACACCACCCTTGCCGATTTCCCCTTCTTCCCCATCGAATTTGACCTGCACGCAAAACAGGTGAATCCTGCTCAGCAGGCCGCTTTGCTTGCTTACCTGGGCACTGCGCGCTCCACCGACCTGTTTGTGATCTCCCATGGCTGGAACAACGACATGAGTGACGCCAGCAGGCTGTACCAGAACTTCTTCACCGAAGTGCGCAAGGAACTGCAGGCCGCACGGATCGACCTGACCGGCCGCAGCTTCGCTGTGGTGGGGGTGTTCTGGCCCAGCAAGCGCTTCACAGACAAAGACCTGATTCCCGGAGGGGCAGCCAGCTTCGACAACCCCCAGGAGGTCCTGGACCTGATGGAGCAGCTTGAGTCCCTGCGTGGCCTGAACGATGATCCCAGCCTGGATGCTGATCTGGACCGCATGAAATCCCTCGCTCCCCGCCTCACCGACGAGAGCGACGCCAGGGACGAATTCACCGAACTGGCCCGCAAGCATGTCCCACGGGTGTCCGTGAACACCGGAGATGAAGAAGCCCTGCCCCAGCTTTTCGACCTGAGCCCCTCTGAAATCATGGATGCGCTCTCGGTGCCTGTGGTTTACACAGGTCCAGTCAATGACGATGGGGGTGCTTCTGGATTTCTGGAGTCGGACACCTCTTCCACCGATGGTGGTGCTGCAGGCCTCTCCGGGTTCTTTGGTGGAGGGGTGGTCAATGCGGCCCGCAACCTGCTGAACCTCACCACCTACTACACCATGAAAAACCGCGCGGGTGAAATCGGAGCAAACGCCCTCGCTCCCGTGCTTAGAACCGTGCACCAGCAGGCCCCCGACACCCGCATCCACCTGATCGGTCACAGCTTCGGGGCCAGACTGGTCACCGCTGCTGCGCAGGCCCTGGTCGGAAACACCCCCCTGAACAGCATGACCCTGTATCAGGCCGCATTTTCCCACTATGGTTTCTCTGGAGATTTCGGGAAGGGCAAACCGGGCTTTTTCCGCAATGTGGTGTTCCCGGCCTCCATTCAGGGACCCCTGTCCATCACCCACACCCCAAATGACCTTGCCGTGGGGATTGCCTACCCCATCGCCTCGATGCTGGCCGGACAGAACGCCTCCGCGTTCGGAGACCAGAACAGCCAGTATGGCGGCCTGGGCCGCAACGGAGCCCAGAAATCCGATGCGGTGATCGGCACCCTGCAGGCCACTTCGGGCAAGTATGCCTTTGAGCAAGGCAGGATCTACAATTTTGAAGCCAGTGCCTACATCAAGGAACACTCTGACATCTGCCATCCTGAGACCGCCCACCTGCTGCTCTCGGCCATTGCTGGGAAATAAGGTTGGATGAAACGAGCGCCGTTTTGAATGCGGCGCTCGTTTTTTGTTTTTCTTCCTGGCATTTCTGGTGGGTGTGGCGTGATATACATTTTTACAGTCTGACTCGTTCCAGGTGGATTCTTGAAGCGAAACTGAAACTACCCAATGGTTTTCTATTGTTCATGATTAAACCATCTGTATCATTCCTGAGGCACAACTGATCCGCTTGAAGTCCACCTGATGGTTTTGTGATGGAGCTTTCATGAATTTTCAAGAATAAAAGTGATCTGCAGTCCTATGCTGATGTCATCCAGGCAACAAAGATTGTCTGAATCCCACAGAGAAACAAAGGAGATCCCCATGAAAAAACTTGCTCAGATTTTTATTGTTGCTGCCCTTGGCCTGATTCCCGCATCTGCCCTTGCCCAGACCACCGATGACACCCCTGCAGACACCAACATCGCCACCCAGATGGATGACCGCAACGAAGCCGATTTCCCCTGGGGTCTGCTGGGTCTGCTGGGCCTTGCAGGTCTGGCTGGCCGTCGCCGTCACGATGACCGCACGGTGCACACCAACACCAACCGCACCCACTGAGAACACGGGTAAAAGAGAAAGCCACCTGAATCAGGTGGCTTTCTTCTGTGTCGGGGTTATGCGCGGTCTTTTTCCATCAGGTGAACGAGACCCGACAGAAACCCAAGTCCCAGCAGGAGGCCCACAGCGAGCATGTCTGCCTTCTGTCCCGCGTAGATCAGGGCAACCAGCAGCAGGCAAAGGGTCAAATCTTTCAGAAGCTGCATCAGGCACACTCCTGGATCAGCACGAACACGTTTTTCACTTTGGTGAAGCTGGGGGCAGAGGCATCCTGTCCGCTCCAGACCCACAGAAGGCGGTTGGGTTGTGAAGTGTTGACCATGGTCTCATGGTAAGGATTTGCTGCTTACAGGACCCTGACACCTTTCCTGCAAAAATTCAAAACAATTTCCAGCGGGGTTTCAGCAGCTTTTTCAGCCTTTCTTCGGCTTCCTCAAGGCCCTGGTCCTGGGCCAGCTGGTAGCATTCGATGGCTGCAGCACGGTTTTTGGGGGTTCCCCGGCCCTGTTCGTACATTTTGCCCAGTTGCAGCAGGGCTTCCGGATGGTTCTGATCTGCGGCTTTGCGGTACCACTCGAAAGCCTGGATCTCATCGCGGTTGACCCCTTGCCCTTTTTCGAGCATGCTGCCCGCACTGAATTGCGCCTCTGCCTCCCCCTGCTCGGCAGCTTTTTTGAACCAGAAGAATGCCTGCCCGTCGTCTTTGACAAGACCCCGTCCTTCCTCGTAGAGCAGGGCAAGGTTGTACTGGGCTGCGGCGTTCCCCCCCTGCGCGGCCTGACGGTACCAGTGGATGGCTTGCTGCAGGCTCTGCATCACCCCGTGTCCGGCCTCGAAGAGCACCCCGAGGTTGTTCTGGGCGACCTGGTGCCCCTGATCGGCGGCCCTTCTGTACCACAGGGCCGCCTGGGCTGGATCAGATTTCGTTCCCCAGCCTTCTTCAAAGAACAGTCCCACCTTGAACTGGGCATCGACAATGCCCCCCTGGGCTGCCTTCTGGAACTGTTCCAGGGCGTGTTTGCGGTCCTCACTGACCCCCAGACCCTGCTCCAGCATCAGGCCCAGACGGTACTGGGCGTCCAGATGCCCCTGATCGGCGGCCTTGCGGTACCAGAAGGCGGCCTGCTGCAGGTTGATGGGGGTGCCGTGCCCCTCGGCATGGCTCTGGGCCACCCAGAACTGGGCTTCGCGGTGTCCTTGCTGGGCGGCTTTCTGGTACCAGTACAGGGTGCGGGCAGGGTTGCTGTTTTCGTCTTTTTCACTGTGCTGCCCCAGGGTGTACTGTGCGTTCAGGTCTCCCTGCTCTGCAGCTTTCTCGTACCAGAACAGGGCTTCTCTGGGATCTGCGGGGATGCCCAGTCCTTTCTCGTACATGCGGGCCAGCCTGGACTGGGCTTTCAGGTGGTCCTGTCTTGCCGCCTTGCGGTACCAGTCGAAAGCCTGCACCAGACTCTGCGTGACCCCGGTTCCATGTTCGTACAGCACGGCCAGATTGTACTGGGCGATGGGGTGCCCCTGCTCTGCTGCAGCTTTGAAGAGCTTTGCGGCCTCGGCGTGGCTTTGGACCACCCCTCTGCCTTTCATGTACAGGAAGCCCAGATCGTTCTGGGCAGAGGCGTGCCCCCGGTCTGCGGCCTGACGGTACCAGTGGGCCGCCTGTTTTTCGTCTTTTAAGACCCCATCTCCCTGCTGATGACGCACCCCACGTGCATACATTTCTTCTGGACTGAGGGCAGGAGGTGGAGGAGGGGAGGGAGCAGGTTTTCTGGGTGCAGGGACAGAGACTGGCTCTGCTGCACGGGGAGCAGGGACCCCCCGGGTGAGCAGTTGCCGGAGTTCCCGGGCATTCTGGGGTCTCTCCTGCACCTGCAAGGACAGGGATTTGCCGATCACCTGTTGCAATGGGTGTCCTGCTGGAAGGGGAAGGGCCTCCAGAGCAGCCCCGGTCACCCGGTCAATGGACGCCGGAGGGGCTTTCCCGAGCAGGGCATGGTAAAGGGTCGCTCCCAGAGAGTAAAAATCTGTATAGGCCCCTGCCTTTGCAGAAGTGGCGTACTGTTCCAGAGGGGCATACCCGGGGGTGACCATGCGGGTGTGGTTGCTGGTCTTGTTGGCCTCAAAATGGCGGGCCGTTCCGAAATCGATCAGCACCACCCGTCCGGAGTCGGTGATGAAAATGTTCTCCGGTTTGATGTCCCGGTGCAGCATTCCTGCCTGGTGCACCACTTCAAGGGCTTCTGTGACCTGCAGGCTGATGGTCAGCACTTCATCGGATTTCAGTGCCCCTGAATTCGCGATTTTCTCTGCCAGGGTCATCCCGGTGAGGTGTTCCATCACCAGATACCCGGTGTTGTTCTCCTCAAAGCCATCGAGCACCTTGACGATGTTCGGGTGGTCAAACTGGGTGAGGAGCTGCGCCTCGCGGGTGAAGCGGTTTTTCTCCTGCTCGAAGGCCTCCACCTGACTGGGCACCACCCTGCTGCTGCTGGAACGGGTGGTGATGCCTTCCACAAACAGTTCCTTGATGGCCACTGTGCGACCCAGGAAGGTGTTGGCCCCCAGGTAGGTGATGCCAAATCCTCCCCGTCCAAGCACCCTCCCAATGGTGTATTTGCCCTGCTGCAGCTTGGTGCCCACTGGGAGGTGCTGTTTGAGCAGCCATCCGCAGATGGGGCACCGAAAAGGATCATCAGGAAAGGTGTTGTGGCAGTGGGGACAGGTGACAGTCATGCGCTGCCCTCAGTTTAACGGATGGGCACATGGGATTCTTGGGAAATCCAGCAAAACCGTCAGAATTTCGGCTGGAGGGTGGTTTTCAGCTGACCGGACTGCACATCCCACATCTGCAGGTTCTGCTGGCCTGTGCCAATGAGCAGCAGGGTGCCATCTTTTGAGGCTTGCAGCAGGTGGATCTCTGCCTCAATGGAGAAGGTGTGCAGCAGGGCTCCAGTGGTGCTGTTCCAGACTTTGACGGTGCGGTCCAGAGAAGCGGTGGCCACCCATGCCCCCTGAGGATCAAATGCCACCCCTGTGACGGCATCCGTGTGGCCCCTGAGGGTCAGGGTGTTCTGTGCGGTGTTCAGGTCCCAGATCCGGGCAGTCCGGTCTCCTGAACCGGTGATCAGCTGTTTGCCAGAGGCATCAAAGGCTGCAGCAGAAACAAAGCCCGTGTGCCCGGTCAGCACCTGCAGGGTGGTTCCGGTCTTCAGGTCCCACACCCTTGCAGTCTGGTCTTCTGATCCACTGGCGAGGCGGCCTCCCTCCGGACTGAACTGCACAGCATGCACCCAGTTGCGGTGTCCTTTGAGGGTCAGTGTTGCTCCCCCATCCTGCACATTCCAGATGCGGATGCTCTGGTCAAAGGAGCCCGAAGCGAGCCATTTCGAGTCAGGACTGAAGGTGAGGCTGTACACCCAGTCGGTGTGTCCTTGTAGACTGGATTGCAGTTTCAGGGTGCTCAGGTTCCAGAGCTGCAAGTCCTGGTTGAAGAGGGCTGCGGCAGCATGTTTGCCATCTGGGCTGAGGGCGAGAGCGGTGACCTGACCTGAAGGCAGGATTCCAGCAGGTCGGGACTGCACCAGGTCCCACAGGCGGATGCCCCTGCGGCCTGCCACAGCGAGCACCTGCTGTTCTGCACCGAGCGCGAGGGAACTGAGGTCACTGCTCCCGAAGACCTTGGTTTCAAAAAGCTCTTCCTGCGCGCATGTGGTGCCCCACGCCATCATCAGGGTGATCCAGCCTGCCAGATGTGCCTGCTTCATGGGTTTCAGTGTACCTGCTGAGAATCCGGGGGAACAGGTTTCAGCGGGAAGCCAGCAGGGTCATGGGGTTCAGTTCGCGACCATTGTGGTAGATGCGGAAATCCACGTGGGGCCCTGTGGCGGCTCCGGTGGCTCCCAGCAGGGCGACGGTCTGTCCGGCCTGCACCGGGGCACCCACATTGACCATGATTCGGCTGTTGTGGCTGTAACGGGTTTCCCAGCCGTTGCCGTGATCCACCACCACGGTGAATCCAAAGCCACTGCTGTCCCACTTGGCGGTTTTGACCACACCAGACTGGGAAGCCCTGACCGGGGTTCCGGTGGCTGCAGCAATGTCAATTGCAGCGTGGAAGTTGCTCCCGGCAATCCAGAGGTTGCGGTAGCCATACCCGCTGGTGATGCGACCATTGACGGGCCACAGCCAGCTTCTGGCGCTGTAACTGACCCGTTTGATGGTGACTTTCTGGGCGGTTTTCTGGGTGGTGGTTTTTTTGGCACCTTTGGTGGGCAGGATGATCTTCTGTCCGACTTTCAGGCTGTTGGGGTTTTTCAGTCTGGGATTGAGGTCGCGAATGGCGTCGATGTTGATGCCCTGCTTTTTGGCAATCTGGGTCAGGGTATCGCCAGCTTTCACGGTGTAGCTGGTTCTGGCAAGGACGCTTGAGGTGCCACAGAGAAGGGCAAGCACGACGAGAAGAGGTTTGAAGGACATGGGGCTCCTGCAACATATTGTGGGGGTGGGTTTAGAGCATCATTGGCTCTGGACTTCAGCATAGCTTCAGGCAGTGAGCGAGCTGTGAACAAACTGAACCCAAAATGAAGACCAAAATGAGAGTCTGCTGAATTTGGTAAGGAATAATGCAGTTCTGGACGCAGGATCTCAGGTGAGGAGAGAACACAAATGGTGTCTCTGGTCCATGCAAGTGTTAAGAGAAGTCCATGCTGGTCGCTGCCAGACCTTCTCTTCCCTCTGAGGGAAGCCTGTCCAGCTGTTTCTGGCCTCGCAAAAGAATTTAAACTTCAGTACCACACAGAACAAAGTTCATGGAAAAGATGAGGGGATATCAGCACAGATCTCAGGCAAAAAGCAGCTTCACCTGCAAAATCCGCAAAACGCCCTGAGCGAGATAGCGCTTTTTGCTGCAAACTTCAGAAGCCCTTCAGTTCATTCCAATGTTGAAAATGCAGTCAGGCTTTACCCTGAAGACATCCAGTCCTCATGCTTCAGGACCGCACCTGTTCGAAACAGGTTTCAGCCCTTGCCCCATCAAAACCCGTCCAGAATTCAGCACCCGAAGGCGCAACGCGCCCTCCGAGGAGGATTCATGCAGCACCTCAGATTTCCCCGATTCCCTTTTCAGTTGACCCGAGGCACCTCGCATGCCTGTGACATCGACGTGTACCTCAGCCCTGATCGCCATGATGTGGTGGTCTACCTTCAGGAATCCCGGGAAGCATTGATTGAGGAGCCGCATAAGGTGATCAACCGGTTCTACCGTGAGGAACTGTTCCGCCTGCTCACCCCGGCCAGCAGATTGACTTTCTATTACGTGTGCCCCAGGCAGGACTGCTTTCCCATCGCACTGGGTGGTCTGCCAGGAGGCTACACCTCAGGTCAGGTGGAAACCTACCGTCAGGTGCTCCCCGAAACCATGCACAAGTGGGACCTGAACCAGACGGTGGCCCTGCGCGCCCAGTAAATCCAGCACTGCCCCCCTTTCCACCCCCGGACCTCCGGGGGTGTTTTTGCAGATGCCTTCAGGTGTTAAGATCAAAGTAAGCGCGTACATCAAGGGAGCCTGCCAATTGCCTGCCATCCGATCCTCCATTGCCCCATCCTGCACACCGAATTTTCAGTTTCGCCTGCCCCTCTGGAGCCCAGCATGGCTGCTGTGACCCTGGAAATGGTGGCAAAGACAGCCGGAGTGTCTACGGCCACCGTCTCACGCATCATCAACGGCACCGGGAAAGTCAGTGCCAGACGGCGCAAGCAGGTGATGGATGCCATCGAGAAACTGGGGTACCGTCCGAACATGGTGGCACAATCCCTGGCGAGGGGGCAATCCATGAATGTGGGCGTGCTGACCCAGGACATCTCCAGTCCTTTTTTCAGTCAGATTCACAAAGGGATCGAACAGGGTTTTCAGGGCAGCCACTACCACCCCATTTTTGTTTCAGAAGAATGGCGGGATGACCGGGAACATGCCGCCCTCGAAGTGCTGCTGAACCGCCGGGTGGACGCCCTGATTGTGCTTGGGGGCTACATTGAAGATGAGGTGTTGCGCAAGGTCAACGCCGCCACACCCATTGTGATTGTGGGTCGCCAGATCACAGGTCTGGAACAGCAGTGCCTGCAGGTGAACAACCACAGGGGAGGATACCTTGCCACCCGGCACCTGCTGGCCCTCGGGCACAGACACATCGCCCACCTTGCCGGGCCGGACACCCACTATGACGCCGTGGACCGCCTCTCCGGGTACATGGAGGCCCTGCAGGAGGCCAGGGTTCCCCTGAACCGGCAACTGGTGGTGGACGGCGAATTCAGTGAAGAGGGAGGAATGCGGGCCACGGAGCGTCTGCTCTCCCAGGGGATTCCCTTCACAGCCATTTTTGCAGCCAACGACCAGTCTGCACTGGGTGCACAACTGGTGCTGCAGAAAAAAGGCCTGAAAATCCCGCAGGACATCTCGGTGGTGGGGTACGACGATCTGGCAGGGAGTGCTTTCAGTTATCCACCCCTGACCACCATCAGACAGCCTTCCCTGAAACTGGGCATGGCGGCTGCGCATCAGGTGCTGGCGCTTCTTGAAGGCCACCCGTACAGACCTCCCACTTTCAGTTGTGAACTGGTGGTTCGCGAATCCTCTGGACCTGCTCCGGGGGTGAAAATCGAGGTGGAGCCCCTGGTTCCTTCAGAACCCTCTGCAAAATCCCAGGGCGTGCAGAAGCGCAGAAGGGCCACAGGCAAAAACAGTTCTTCTGGGTGAAGCTGAAGATCACAGTTCCATGTCCTCAGCGAAAGGAAATTTTCATCAACAGCCTTCCAGTTGCTGGTTTTTGCTTTGATGTTTGCCACTTCCAGAGCGATAACAGTGTCCATGTCCTTGAGCGAATCCCTGGGGAATGGCAGGCCTTGATCTCACGTTCATCAAAAAGCCAGCCAAACCGTTAACATGAGGTGAGACTGTACTGAGGTTTCCCTGAGGGGCAGCCCAGGACACCTGAAGGCCCAGTGATGCTCCAGACCCAGGTCCCATTCACCAGAACCTCCACATCTGCAGGGGGAAATTCATGCTGAAAAAGCTTTTTCTTTCCATGCAGTCGCAACTTGCACTGGCATTCATGTTCTCCAGGGTGGCGGGTTATGTGTTTTTTCTGCTCCTGCTTCCCGGACTGACCGTCAAAAACCATCGGGATTACCTGGAAGAAACCCGCTTCAACGCTTTTGCCCAGCAGGTACAGGACCACTACGCCAGACATCAGCAACTGAAAGACCTGCAGATCATCGAATCTGCCACAGTGCTGGATGGTCAGGGGCAACCTGTCGTGGTGCTGGCTTCCACAATGGCCCTGCTGGACAGACGGGGAAAACTCATCACACCGCTCAAGGGGCACCAGATGGGAGAGACCCCCTCTCCTGATGACCTGAAATACGTGCGCACCCTCAGCCAGAATGGGCAGGTTTTTGCCACAGCGGTGCAGCTGAAACAGCCTCCCGGTCAGCCTCACACCACCGATGAGAAGGCTTTGCTGCAAAGTGTTTATGAGACAGTGAAAGTCACTTTGCCTCTGGGCTTGCTGGTGGCTTTTGTGGGGGCCATTGTCATTGCCCACTTTCTGACCCTTCCGCTGCAACGCCTGACCCGTTCAGCCCAGGCGGTCATGCGCAAGGAGAAAATCCAGCAGGTCCCGGTCACCCTGCAAAACGAGGTGGCAGACCTCACCCAGGCCTTCAACGAAATGCTGAAGAACCTTGCCCAGGGGGAACAGCAGCGCCGCCAGATGATTGCCGACATCGCGCACGACCTTGGGACCCCCCTCACTGTGGTTTCGGGTTACGTGCAGGGCATGAAGCAGGGCAAATTCCAGCCCACCCAGGAGAGGCTGGAGATCATTCACGATGAGTTGCTGCTGCTGCAGAACCTGGTGAGTGACCTGCGCACCCTCTCTCTGGCAGATGAAGGCACCCTGCAACTCAGTGTGGATGAAGTCCCTCCGGCACGTCTGGTGTCGGGCATCCAGCAGGCTTTCTCGCTTCGTGCAGAAAAGGCAGGGGTGCAGCTTGATGCCCAGTTTGAGAAAGACCTTCCTGCCGTTCCAATGGACCTGGAGCGCATGCGTCAGGTGCTGGGCAATCTGGTGTCCAACAGCCTGAACCACACGGGCAAAGGCGGGCAGATTCACCTGCGGGCCAGCAGCACCCCGGACCACCTGATTCTGGAGGTGCAGGACAACGGCAAAGGCATCCCGGAGGAGAAACTGCCCTTCATTTTTGATCGGTTTTTCAGGGTGGATGAATCCCGCAACCATGAGCAGGCCGGAGGCTCAGGACTGGGCCTGGCCATTGCCCGTTCCATTGTGGAATTGCATGGGGGCAGGATTTTTGCCCAGAGCGCACTGGGGCAGGGCACCACCATGCAGGTCCTGCTGCCCCGGGGCTGAACGTCAGGAAGCAGGTTCCTCCTGGGTGTTGGGCACCTGAATGTCTGGCATGTCTGGCAATTCGGGCCGTTCTGTGATCTCGGGGTCTGGCACCGGATAGGGGGCCGGGTCTCCGGGATTCACGTCCGGGGTGTCTTCATTGGGATGTTCAATCATGGGGTCTCCCTGTGTTGTGAACTGGGTCCATTTTGAAAGACCTGGAGCTGCAGGACTGCCTGAATCCTGACAATTTTCCATGGACACTTGAGGAACCTTTAAAACAGCTCTTTTTTTGAGCACATGATGACAAATGTCCTGTGCCGTGAAATAAAAAGACCGATCATTTGCTTTGCTCTTGTGGTAAATGGGTTATGATCAGAGAACCATGAGTGATTTCAGCACCATTGTTTATACCGCTGTGGGGGTGACATTGCTGGTGTGCACCATTTTCATCCTGAAGCAGGTGGGCATCTCAACCCTGCGACAATTGATCTCTCCACGCAAGAAACACCGTCGGCGCAGAAGACGCCATCACCAGACGCACGGATGAAATTTTGAGTGACCTGAAGAGGCTTCAGGACAGTTCAACATCTCCGAGTTCCGCCAGATGTTGCCCAACAGTGAGATGCACCTGCTGCATGGACTGGTATGCTTCAAGCACCTGACCTGCAGAGGGTTTTCCCTGAAGCAGAACTTCAGCTTCAAGCACCAGTGCCCGGACATGGCCCAGCTTGAAGTGAAAAAGGATCAGGGACCAGGGACCCCAGGGTCGAAACAACTGTGCCTGCTGGGCTTCAGGGCTCAGCAGGGGGAACAGGTGCCGGGTGCTCTGTTGCAGGTGGTGCCGCAGGTCATGCAAATGGAGCGCGGGGTTCGGATGTTCCAGCAGAACCACGGCTTGCTTCAGGTGGTTTCTGGCCCACAGCAACCTCAACATGTTCTTTTCAGTTTACTGCTGCACTCTGACCTGTTTCTGACCCATTTCTGAAGCGCAGCAGAGCACTGCTGTGAGGACTTCATGCCCACCACTGCCGGACAGCGTGCACGAGAAGTTTCAAGCTGCGTGTGCCCACCATGCACCACAAACCCACAAGCAGCAGCAGCAGAACCGTTCCAG